>JAISBH010000254.1 GCA_031266295.1 Oscillospiraceae bacterium
CGGCCAGCCGGTTTCACCTGGATAGTCTACCTCGTAACGCAACCGGTTCCTCCGTTGCTTGCGAACCACATCGTAACCGACAACCCTCATCGCCCCCCTAGGGGGAGATGTCGCCGCAGTGACAGAGGGGGTTCCCCGCCCAACCCTAGCTTATCCCATCCGCTACCCTGACCTCGTCCTCGATCCAGCAGGTGAAGTATGTCTCCAGCGTCTCCGGCCAATCCTTACCTATCGCGCGCAGCTCAAAGTACGCCGCCATGTACTCCGTCAGATACCAGAAGAACGAGTAGTAACAATAGAACGCCAGACGATCAGGCCGCAGTACATAGCCGATCCCTTCTCCGCGCATCGCGCTTTGAAACGCGTCCAACGCTCCCTTGCGATTCAATCCCATCCAAGCGTCTCGTTCCGGCGGCGCTAACACGGGATCATCCCAGTCCACCAGACTATGCCGCCCTTCACCACGGATAACATTCCCTCCCGCGTCCCCATGCGTTATGAATAGTGGTGAAACGCCATCATCCTTGCATCTTGCCGAAAACATCTCCAACCGTTCGCTTCTGTGCGTGAAGATACCGCTGCGCTTATCAAACACCGCCAGTATTCGCGTCGATGTCTCGTGCTCGTCCGCAGCCAATCTCGCGTATTGTCTGCGGAATATCTCGGCGCTGCTCGGCGCGAAGTCCTCCCGCCGCACAGCCAGCCCGCTGGTCGGTAGCGTGTATATCCTGGCCAGCATCCTATACATCTCGTGCCTTGACCACTCGTCCTGGACGGTCTCGCCATAGATCCAGCGGAATACGCCGAGCACGGCGTTATCCCACCGCTTAAACAGTGCGCCGTCGTTAGCCCTAACTATCTCGCTGACGAAATCAATGCCGCGTTCGCGCATGTGCTCCAGCACATGGAAACTGTTTGCGTATAGCTCCATGTGCGGGGAATAGTTCAGTTTGAGGAAGAACACACCCTCGCTCGCATTTAGACACCATGTCTCGCCGAAATATCCGCGTTTCGCGGGCGCGATGTCGACCGGATCTATCGGGTACTCGCGGCGGATCCACTCCATCAGTCCGTATAGATACGCGCCTTCACGCTTGATTTTGTTATACATTAACGCCTTCCCTATTCTTAGGATTGTGATTTTAGAATTCTAATCGACGGCTTATCCTCATAAAGATGAGAGAGAGTTTCGTTTATAGCGAAAGCGAGGTGCGCTTCATGCATCCTATGCTGCAAGTGCTGGCGCCGCCGGGCTTGTTATACATCAACGGCCGATTCTGCGGAGAGACCGACAGCGGCGGGATCCCGCTGACGCGCGACGGTGTCGTGTATCTTGAATACAAGCCGCTGGATGCGCATACCCCCGGCGCGGCGCTGAAGCTCACCATGTGCGGCGGACTGCTGACCGATGGCATGACCGACGACATTTATGCCGTGCAGTGGCCGGGCGGATTACTGGAACTGGAATTCCGCGGCGGTGCCGCGATGGACGAGGTCGTCGCTCACGCTCAGATTAAAACGCCTTTCGGGCAGCTGCAATTGCTGGAACGCGAGGCTTCCCTGTTCATCGGATATGATAACGACAGCGAAGTCGAGTTGCCCGTCGCTGGACCATTCAGTGACCTTAACCTGCGCACCCAGCCTCATCCGACGATACCACTGGTTGCGGTCACCGGACATGGCGGTGACGGCGCATTTACAGTGATGTGTCGGCTGGCGCATCCGCCGGAGATATTGCAGACGATACAAGGCCGCGCAATCGACTGGGCATTTGACTCCGCTGCCGTCGCTTCGCCGCGGCTGCAGATCGCAACCCCTATCCAGGTTAGCCGGGATTGGCTGGAGATGACGCTCGCTCAGGATCACAGCGGCGCGGCGCGGTTACTGACAAACAGCGCGTATCAGCAGCGATTCGCGTCGGTGCTGGGCGTTTACGACCAGGTCGTCGCGCTGCGGTATCCGGTGCCGGGACTCGCGCCGATCGAGTGGGGAGTGCTGTCGCTGTCTGCGCCGCAAATAGGGCGCGTGAACGCGGTCGGGTTTGTCGGCGAGACGGACGGCGAAACGTGGCGGATCGACCGGGTTATATCGTACGGCGGAACGTAATCTTACCTTCCGCTCTGATAATAGGGAACGCCGCTGGCTCTGGGCGCTTGCGAGTGCTTGCTTGTGAGCGCCAACGCTATCAGAGTGGTAATGTATGGTATCATCTTGTATATATCGCTGGGGATGGGCAGGGACTTAAGCACGGGTACACCAGAGTACGCAGAGGCGATCGTCTTCATCAGCCCAAAGAACAGCGCCGCCAGAAACACCCGGACAGGCCTCCATTGCCCGAATATCAGCACGGCCAGGGCGAGGAATCCATACCCCGACACAGTAGCGTTGAAGTCGGTAGATGTTGGTATCACGAACACCAGTCCGCCAATGCCAGCCAGCGCGCCCGAGATCAGTACTCCCGCGTAACGGATATGGTACACGTTCACCCCGACCGAGTCCGCCGCCTGCGGATGTTCGCCGCACGCGCGCAGACGCAGTCCGAACTTCGTTTTATATAGCGCCACTGCCGCGATTATCAGTATCGCGAAACCCAGGAACGTTGTGATATACGTATTCTTGAACAGCAGCGGCCCTATGAACGGTATGTCGCCCAGTATCGGCACGCTGGCCAGCCTGAATGTGTTTTTGAACTGTATCTGCTGCACATGGTTGTCCTGGAACGTGCGTGCTACGTATATCGCGATGGCTGGCGCGGCCATGTTCAGCGCCGTGCCCGATATGGTCTGGTCGCTGCGCAGGTTGATGGACGCGTACGCGTGCGGCAGCGTGAAAAGCATCCCCGACCCCGCCGCCATCAGTAGCGCCAGGCACAATAACCCTTGCCCACTCATCGTGTTCTGCAGGCGGTTGATCAGGAACAATGACGAGAAGGCGCCTATAACCATTATCCCCTCTAACGCGATATTGATCACGCCTGCACGCTCGGAGAACATCCCGCCCAGCGCGACGATCAACAGCGGTATCGAGAAATACCACATCTGCTGCACAAGGAATACTATGACAGGCCACGCTCCAGTTGATTCAGTCATGCTTGCTTGCCTCCTGTGCGTCTGCCGCCCCCTCGATCAGCCGCTTACCAGAGCGGCTACTTAGCCGCGATTGAATCGCGCCTATCGCCTGACGCATCAGCAGTGCGAACGCGCTGAAGTAGATAATCACCGCTATTATGATGTCGATGATTTGGGGCATGTATTCCAGCCGCTGCAGGTAGTACCCGCCTTGGTCGATATGCGCGACGAACAGTGCGGAGAATATGATCCCTATCGGGTTGGACAGTCCCAGCAGCGCGACCGGTATGCCGTTAAAACCTTGCGCGGACAACGTTTCCACAACGTTGATGTGCAGCCCGCCCGCCGGAGCCAGATACATCAGCCCGCCCGCAATACCAGATAACGAACCCGCGATCGTCAGTGATAGAAGTATGCTGCGCTTCTCTTGGATTCCGGCGTACTTGCTGGCATAGCGATTCAGGCTGCAAGCCTTCAACTCGTAACCGAGCACGGTCTTGTTCAGTATGATATACATCACAACGGCAAGCGCGAGCGCGATGTGTATCCCGGCGTTTACGCTGGATGAGTCCATGAACCGACCCTTCAGGCTGTAGAATATTTTATCCAGCCCGGCCTTCGGGATTGCGGCTCGTGTCATATCGATGGTCTGATTCTTCAGCGCGTCGTATACGTTTGAATTCTTGATCAGGTAATTGACCGCGTACATTCCTATATAGTTGCACATGATGCACGCGATTACCTCGTGCACGTTCAG
>JAISBH010000028.1 GCA_031266295.1 Oscillospiraceae bacterium
GGGTTCCCCGGGGGAGGTCGGGAGGGGGATGTCAATCCCCTTCCCGAAGGCGCGGACGCGCCGCGCTATCCGCCCTTTCGAAACCTGACCAGGCTTCGCCTGGACCATCGTGATACACAGTCTACCGGTTACAGCCAACCGGTTTCACCTGGATAGTCTGTTCCGGAACGTAACCCGTCCACTGTTGCGTGCAAACCACGTCGTAACCGACAACCCTCATCGCCCCCCTAGGGGGAGATGTCGCCGCAGCGACAGAGGGGGTTAACCCCGTCGTCCCCACGTTCTCTCGTTCCAAGCCCGGGGGAGGTCGGGAGGGGGATCTCAATCCCCTTCCCGAAGGCGCGGATGCGCCGCGTCCCCTTCCCGAAGGCGCGGATGCGCCGCGTGACACGCCACCCTATGCCCCGCCTCAACCTCACGCAGCTCCGGCTTCTCCATCTCGCACAGCGGCTGCTTCCTCGAACACCTCGTATGGAATGGACACCCGGACGGCATGTTCGTCGGCGAGGGTATCTCCCCTTGAAGCAGCACGCGCCCTCTTCCCCCCGTACCATCCACATCCGGTATCGCGGATATCAGCGACTGCGTGTATGGATGCAGCGGCCGCGCGTAAATCTCATCGGAACCCGCCAGCTCCAGCAGCGACCCCAGATACATCACGCCCACTCTATCGGATATATACTTAACAACGTTCAACCCATGCGCGATAAACAACAGCGTCAGCTGCCGATCCTGCCTCAGTTTCTGTATCAGGTTCAGCACCTGCGACTGCACTGATACATCCAGCGCTGAAACCGGCTCGTCACATACAATGAACTTCGGATCGACGGACAGCGCCCTCGCGATCCCTATCCTCTGCCGCTGCCCTCCTGAGAATTCATGCGGAAACCGAAGCGCGTATTCCTTCGGCAGCCCTACGTAGCGCAGCAGCTCGTACGCCTTCTCTCTCCGTTCAGCCCGCGACATCTTCGTATGCAATATCAGCGGCTCCGCAATAATATCCATGCATGTCATGCGCGGGTTGAGCGAGGAGAACGGATCCTGGAAAATGATCTGCATGTCCTTGCGCAGCGCGCGCATCTGCTTTGGCGCTATGCCCGCGATATCCCGTCCTCCATACACGATGCTCCCCGACGTGGGATCCAGCAGCCGTATCAGCAATCGCCCCGTCGTTGTCTTGCCGCAGCCGGATTCACCCACCAGCCCCAGCACCTCGCCATGCTTGATATCGAACGTCACGTCGTTGACCGCACGCACGATCAGCGGATTCCCGCCGATAGCGCTGGATCGCGTGGTGAAAATCTTCGTAAGATTGCGAACCTCGTAGAGCGGCGAATCGCTCCCTTGATGGTTCGTATTATTTATATCGCTCATACCGCGCCTCCTTCCGCCAGGAAGCAGCGGGCCTGTCTTCCGCCCGGCATCGTCCTGAGCTGGGGCTTTTCCTTGCGGCAGCGCGTCTGGCGCATCGGGCAGCGAGTCACGAACGCGCAGCCCTCCGGCAGGCGCGACAGATCGGGCACGATGCCCGGTATCGTGTACAGCGGCTTACCGCGCGGCGTCGCCAGCTTGGGTATGGCCTGCAGCAGCCCGCGCGTATATGGATGCAGCGGGTTGCTGAACAGGTCGCGCACATGACCCATCTCTACGACGCTGCCCGCGTACATCACGATAGCACGCTGCGCTATGTCCGCCACCACTCCCAGATCGTGAGTGATGAACAGCACTGCCGTGCCGTGATCCCTGGCGATACCGCGTATCAGCGCCAGTATCTGCGCCTGTATCGTCACGTCCAGCGCGGTTGTAGGTTCGTCCGCGATCAGCAGACTGGGGTTGGATGCCAGCGCCATGCAGATCATTACGCGCTGACGCATACCGCCGGACATCTGGTGAGGGTAGGTCTTCATGCGCCGCTGAGGATCAGGTATCTCCACCTGTTTGAGCAGTTCGATCGCACGGTCGCGCGCCTCGTTCATGCTGACGTTGTTATGCACGCGGATTGCTTCCGTAATCTGCGCGCCCACCGTGAACACCGGATTGAGTGACGTCATGGGTTCCTGAAATATCATGCCGATGCTGTTGCCGCGTATCTCGCGCATCTTACGAGGCCCAAGCTTCAGCAGGTTCACCCCCCGGAAGAGTATCTCGCCCTGCTCGATGTGCCCCGGCGGGCTGGGCACAAGCCCCATCACGGACAGCGCCGTAACCGACTTGCCGCTCCCGCTCTCGCCCACAATCGCCAGCGTCTCGCCCTCGTCCAGCGTGAAGCTGACGTGGTTCGCGGCGTTGATCATCACGCGTTTGTCCACCCGGAACTGCGTGACCAGGTCGTTTACTTCCAGCAATACGCCCATTCGCGCACCTCCTATTTGAGTCTCGGGTCGAGCGCGTCGCGCAGTCCGTCGCCCAGCAGGTTGAACGATAACACGGTTAACGCGATAGCGATGCCCGGAAACGTGATGATGTGCGCCGCTGAGAAGATATAGTTCCTGCCGGAGGAGAGCATGTACCCCCACTCTGCGGTCGGCGGCTGCACACCCAGGCCTAGGAACCCCAGCGAGGCCAGCGACAGTATCGCGCCGGACACGGACATCGTCGCGTTGACGATAATCGGCGCCAGTATGTTGGGCAGCATATGCCGCATCATGATGCGCATCGAACCGCAGCCTATCGCGCGCGCGGAGGTGATATAGTCGTTCTCCTTCACCGACAGCGAGATCGAGCGGATCAGTCGCGCCGCGCCAGGTATCGATACGATCGCAATCGCGACGACGGCGTTTTGGATGCCTCGCCCGAATATGGACATAAAGATGATGGCCAGCAGGATACTGGGGAACGCCGCAATCATCTCCATCACGCGGCTGAGTATTATATCCGCCCATCCCCCATAATACGACGACGCCAGTCCTATGATCGAGCCGATTATGGTGGAAATCATAACTGATATAAACCCGACGGACAGCGATATACGCGCGCCGAACAAGATGCGCGTGAGAATATCACGGCCGTTCTCGTCGCTGCCCAGCAGATGCCCTAGTCCGGGTCCGACCTTTACCTGCGATAGATCGGTGTCGTATGGCCCGTACGGCGTCAACACGCTGGCGAGCAGCGCGCATGCCACCATCAGCGCCAGCATCACCAGCGCGGCCACGGCGGTCTTGTTTTTCAGGAAGCGCTTAAGCGCTTCCCGCCACAGCGACGACGGCGGCGCCTCGGCGCCTGTCGCAGGGGGATCGTCGAATTCCATCCAGACGTCCCATGCCTTAGGATCATCGGTGTTTGCCTTCGATTCCATCCTGTCCATAACCGCTCCGCCTCCCCTCAATACCGAATGCGCGGGTCAAGGTATCCGTACAGCACGTCCACCGCCAGATTCATAAACACCGATATAACGGCCACCAGCATACAGCCGCTTTGCACCACCGCGTAATCTGAATTGTTGATGCCGTTTACGATATACTGTCCCACGCCCGGCCACGCGAATATCGTCTCCGTCAGCACCGACCCGGAGAACAGCCCGCCCAGCTCCATGCCGATGATCGTCACCACTGGAATCAGCGCGTTCTTCAGCGCATGCCTGGACACCACGCGCGACTCCGGGACGCCCTTCGCGCGCGCCGTCCTGATATAGTCCTGGCGGATTACCTCCAGCATCGTCGAGCGGGTATATCGCATAA
Source organism: Oscillospiraceae bacterium (assembly GCA_031266295.1). Lineage (GTDB taxonomy): Bacteria > Bacillota > Clostridia > Christensenellales > Aristaeellaceae > BNUH01. The sequence continues at coordinate 3,678 of JAISBH010000028.1, forward strand.
ACGAACCGATAGATGCCACGGCGATCGTCAGCGCCGGCAGGAACATATATCTCATCGTACTGCCGAACGCCTTCCAGTTACCCGTCAGCGCGCTGTCGATCAGCATGAATCCCGTAATATTCTTCGGCTGGTTCATGAAATCGAACCGCCCGGATACGGGCAGCAGCTTCGCGCGAACAGCCAGCCAGATGATCAGGATCAGTCCCAGCCAGAATCGCGGCAGCGATATGCCCGTAAGCCCCGTCACTTGCATTATTCTATCCAGCGCGCTGTTCTGCTTTACCGCGCAGGCGATCCCCAGTATCACGCCGATGATCGACGACATGATCACGGAGAACACCGCAAGCTCGATCGTCGCGGGCATACGTTCCATAATCTCGCGCAGCACGGGCTGCTTCGTGAACAGGGATGTGCCCAGATCGCCGCGCAGCAACTGTCCCAGGTATATCAGGTACTGTTTCCATATCGGCTGATCCAGCCCCAGATACCTCGTCAGTTCCGCGACCTTGTCGGCGGTGGCGTGCTGCCCCAGAAGCAAGAACGCGGGGCTGTGAGAGAACACGCGCATAAGTATAAAGACGATCGTTACGATGCCCCATATCACTGGGATGGCCATCAGCACGCGCTTGCCGATGTACTTGAGCAAACGGATCCCCCCTCCTCCAGTGCGGAAACGCGGAAACTCGCCTGACGTATACAACAACGCGTTG
>JAISBH010000079.1 GCA_031266295.1 Oscillospiraceae bacterium
CAGTAATACTGCTGATCATGAAATGCGGAGGCGTCATCAACGTCGGTCACGAGAAGGTGCTGCTGCTGCAGAATCCGATGAATCAGGAAACGGCTGACGTTATATCCACATATGTCTACCGGATCGGTATAACGTCCGCGCAGTACAGCTACTCGTCAGCGATAGGATTCTTCAATTCTATTGTATCAATCGCGCTGCTGCTATCCGCCAATTTTGTGGCAAGGCGCGTCGGCGAAACAAGCCTGTTTTGACATTGCCACGGATACTGCATCAGGACGGCTTCAGTTGTCATTATAAATGGTCTCGTATGCCACTACAAATAAGGAGGCGTTGCCAATGACTGCCGTAAAGGCCTCGCGCAACCGTCCGATCCGCATCAAGCTGGACTCGCGAGACAGATGGTTCCATCTGGTCAATTATGTTTTGCTGGGGTTGTGCATCCTCATCATCGCCGTGCCCCTGCTGCACGTGATTAGCCAGTCGCTGTCCGCGCCAAGCGACGTGCTCAACGGGCGAGTAACCTTCCTGCCTGTAAACTTCACGGCAAGTACATATGGATACGTGCTGCGCGACAAGAACATCATGTCCGGCTACAAGAACTCGCTGTATTACATGACGGTCGGCACGCTGATATCAGTCGTGCTGACTATACTTGCCGCGTATCCGCTATCGCGCCGCGACCTGTTCGGACGTAAGGTGTTCCTGTTCCTATTTACATTCACGATGCTGTTCGGCGGCGGTATGATACCTACCTACCTGGTCGTGCGCCAGCTTAAGCTGATCGACTCGATATGGGCGCTCGTGCTGCCCAACGCGATCAATGCGTATAACATCATCATCGCGCGCACGTTCTTCCAAACGAGTATTCCGACCGAATTGTACGAGGCAGCCGAAATAGACGGCGCGAGCGACGCACTGGTGTTCTTCCGGGTGGTGATGCCGTTATCCGCGTCGATCGTCGCGGTCATGGTGCTACTCAACGCGATAAGCCTGTGGAACGTATACTTTGACGCGCTTATATATCTGAACACATCCTCGAAGTATCCGCTGCAGATGGTACTGCGCAACATCATGATGTCCGCGCAGGTGCAAAGCGCCATGGTTGAGGCAACGGGTAAAGTCGCGTCCGCCGAGATGCTCGCGCTGACCGAGGCGCTCAAGTACACAACGATCGTCTGCGCCAGCCTGCCGGTGCTCGCGCTGTATCCGTTCATCCAGAAGCACTTTACAAAGGGCATCATGATCGGGACACTGAAGGGATGATCATGGATTAATTGATTAAGGTTAAAACACTCATCGGATTGCTGTGAGGGTATAGCCCTCTGGTGATAAATATTAAGGAGGTACTGCCATGAAACGCACCCTGGAACGCGTCATAACGACCCTGCTCGCGCTGACGATGCTCGCGTGCCTGCCCGCTCTGTCTCTGGCGGAAGCCGCGCCTGTCAACAACGAGTATGGCGTCACACCTGCTGGAACATTCCCGATAACGGCTGAGAAGCAGGAGTTTACCGTCATGATCACCCAATGGGCGGATCAGGATCCCGCAACCGCGTGGATCACAGACATATATGAGGATATGTCCAACGTTCACGTGAATTGGATCGTCGTGCCTAGCGACGGATTTAAGGACCGCGTAGCGATCACGTTCGCCAGCGGATCGATGCCTGACGTAATCGCGGGCATGGGCGGAGTCCTCACCGCTGCGGAGGAACTGCAGTACGCGGCGCAGGGTCTGCTGCAGCCCCTAGACGAGGTGATCGAACGCTCAAGCATCCACTTCAAGCAGTTCTTGGAAGAGAATCCACAAACCCGCAAGCTAATCTCACAGGACGATGGGCATATATATTCGCTGCCCGGTCTGGCGGTCTGCTATCACTGCAACTATTCACAGAAGTTCTTCATCAATAAGGTATGGCTGGACAACGTCGGCATGGGTCTGCCAACTACGACGGACGAGCTGTATGACGTGCTGAAGGCGTTCAAGGAACAGGACGCGAACGGCAACGGTGATCCAAACGATGAGATTCCGCTGATCACCTGCCTGCTCGGCTGGCACGTCGATCTGGACGGATATCTGATGAACGCGTTCATCTACTCCGATCCCGATACATATATGGCCGTCGAGGATGGCTCTTTGATCTACACGCCCACCCAGGAAGGCTACCGCGAGGGGCTCCGCTACCTGAACAAGCTGTACGCCAACGAACTGCTCAGTCCCGAGTCATTCACCAACAATGAGTCAACCAACTCGAAGATCAACGTCGCAGCCATCGCCGATCCCAAGGATTGGGAGAATTCCGCGGCTGTGATAGGATCGTATCCGTTCGCGTACCAAAACTATAGCGGCGATACCGACATTTGGAAGCAGTATGAGATACTCGCCCCGATCGCGGGACCGGATGGATTCGTCACCACGCCCGAATACTCGCTGGTGCGAGATACGATCCGCGCTAACATGCTGATTACCAAGGACGCCAAGAACCCCGACCTGATCATGCGCTGGGTCGATTGGTTCTACACCAAGGAGGGCACCCGCTTCCGCGACGGCCGCGAGGGTATCGAATGGCGTTACGCCGAACCCGGCGAGCTGGATTTCAACGGCAACCAGGCTGAGATCGTATCTCTGACCACTCCCGAAGACGATCCGTTCTATGGCAACGTGGACTGGACGCAGAGCATCGTTATCAACTCGTCCAAGTCTGTCCGCGAAACCTTGAAGGCTGCGCAGGACTTCCGCGATCCGACCATCAATAATGGCACCGAGGTGCAGTTGTTCCAAGGCACCAAGGCATATGAAGCGGTCGCTCGCGACGTCAACCAGTCGATCCCCGGACTGTCCGTGCCGATCGACCAGATCAGCGAATACGCCCGCATTGAGACTGAACTGAAGAGCTATGTAAAGACCAGCATGGTTAAGTTCATCACGGGCGACATGGATCTTGATAAGGACTGGGATACGTTCCAGAACAACCTCAAGCGCATTGGTCTGGAGCAATACATGGAGATGGCGAATACAGCATACTCCAACTTTATCAACAGGTAACGGTACACATGCATGGGGCTGCCGCGCGATATCGGCAGCCCTAAAAAAATATCGGAGGCTGCCATATGCCGCGTGAAAAAGCGCCGTTCATACTTGACCGCGTTCCGGTTCAGTGCAACGAGGGGCCATTCTGGGGCAACGGCACGATCGGCTCCCTGCTGACCATCAAGGATCATACGCTGCGGCTGACGCTTGATCATACCGCTTTGTGGGAGACGCGGGCCAGCCTGCCGGACGAGCCCGCCGCCATGTTTGCCGATATCGCCTCGCACATTGAGGAGTTCAAACGAGGTGATCCCAACTACGTAACCGGGCGGCGCGAGAACGCGACTGAGCCGCTGATCTATCGAACGAAACTACCCGGGCTGTGCCTGACAATCGATCTACCAAGTGGAGTATCGGAGTTCTGTTGCGCTACCGATCTTACGAAAGCGAAGTCTCGCGTTGATATCCGGCTGTCGGTGGGTTTCGCGGTGGTCGCGGAGATATTCCTAAACAGCGTCGTCAACGTACTCGACATACGCGTGAATAACTCCGACTTCGATTTAGATATAATCCGCGCCGAAGGCTGGGACTTGAGTAACCCCCGGCTCACCAGGCTAAAGGAATGGGGATATGAAAAAGGCAAGGCTGAGCGTTCAGGCGGGATTCTGACGGCGATTCAGCCTTTCGCGGGAGGTGAGCGCACCGCTGTAACGCAGACTAAGATTATACGGCGGCATGGCGAAACGCGGCTGCTGGCCACCATATGGGCGGGACGGGCCGTCGAGGCTGACGAAAAGCGCGGGTGCGGCGCGGCTCTTCTCGAGGATTACGCCGCCGACATCGAATCATACAGGGAGCGGCACGAGGAATCATGGCGTGAGTTTTGGGATGTGTGCGACGTCACGACGCCGACCGCGCGCCTTAACGACGCGTTCGACCTGGAGATGTACAAGATGTTCTGCAACGAGCGTCCCGACGGCGCGGCGGTCACGCTGCAGGGCGTTTGGAACGCGCACGACAGAATGCCCGCGTGGTACGGCGATCTGCATAACGACTTGAACGTGCAGGCGTGCTACTGGCCGGCGTTCAAGACAGGCCATGCAACGCTGGCGGACGCATACTTGAGGGCGTACAAGTCGGCCGCGCCGCGGCTGTCGGAACGCGCAAAGAAACTATTCGGCGTCGACGGAGCGATTCACATCCCCGTCATGATGTCGCCGGATGGTTACGCCGCGAGTGTCGAATGGTGTTTCTGGAACGTGCTGCTGGGTCCTGAACTGTTTGTGGCGGTTGATTTCTGCTGGTATTACGAGTTTACGCGGGATGAGGCTGCGCTTAGAGATACCGTCTATCCGATGATTCAGGGCGTGGCGAGGCTGTATAAAGGCGTCGTCAAGGAAGGCTCGGATGGCCTGCTGCACATTCCGTTCACTCAATCGCCGGAATACTCCGACGAGAATGGTATGGTGATCCGCGACGATTCCACCTTCGCGCTGTCCGCGCTGGCCTATGTGCTGGATAAGCTGGACGAATACGGCAGGGTGTTGAACGCGGACGCTTCGGAATGGAGCGATATGCGACTCAGGCTCGCCAAACCGGATGTAGGCGCGAATGGCTATAACCTGTTTCCAGGCGTTCCGCTGGCGCACAGCCACAGGCATTTCTGCCATATGTACCCCATCTTTCCGTTGGGACTGACAGGGCATGAGTCTGTGTCAAGGAAGACGCTTGAGGCGGCGGTCAATCAAGGGTTTACGCAGTTCGCGGCGTTCTCGATGCCGTACCTTGCGATATTCGCCGCGCGGCACGGACTGGGCAATATGTGCCGCACTATGCTGGAGATATACTGCATGGTGTTCCGCTCGCGCAACAGCTTCGTCGTTAACGGCGATCCATACCGTAATGGCGTTCTCCATGTACAGGACACAAACGCCGGCGAGAGCGACGACGCGTTCACGCTGGAATCAGGATTGATCGTTCCCGCCGCGCTGTGCGACATGATGGCTCATCGCTCGGGCGGCGCGCTGTGGCTGATGTTCGGCATACCGGACGACTGGAAGACGTGCGAGGCGTATGGCGTCACGGTTGAGGGTGGACACAAGGTGGCCGTAAAGTGGGACGGCTACGCCTTCAGCAGGGCAATCATTACACCTAACATTGATGAAAACATCACGGTCGTGCTGCCGAGACGTACGGGCGGCGTGAGCGTATCCGGTGCGACGTACGAGGCGTGTCCCGTTCCCGGCGACGAGAAGGATTGTCAAGCGTTTCGTATCGCAATGAAAGCAGGCGAAGACGTGACGCTGGAAAGGACACGATGATGGCGGAGGATGCGTTCAGCCCGGCGAGCCGGGAGATTATCGAGTGGACGGACGCATGGCAGGATCACGCGGAGGACCTGGCTTCGCCGCGCGCGCTGCTGATAGGCGACTCTATCGCGAGGGATTATTACCCGTTCGTGAGGGACGCGCTTGCGGGCCGGTATCGGGTGGATAGGTTCTGTACGTCGCGTTTCGCGGATGATCCATTCTTTAGAGATGAGGTTGGGCGGTATATCAGGCTGTGTTCTTACAGCGTTATCCATGTCAACCATGGGCTGCATGGACAGGCGTATTCCGTGAGGGCTTATCAGGCCGCGTTTGACGGATTGATCCGTGCCGCGCTTGATTCATGTCGTCGCGTAATCGTCGCCGCCTCAACGCCCGTCGGGCTGAAAGAGGATCCCGACGATCCTGATCCGTCTAGAACGGCGCAAGTGATAGAACGCAATGAGATTGCGAAGGCGATCTCGTGCAAGTACAGTGTATACTATAATGATTTATACGCCGCGGTCGATGGAGTCATGGGGCTGAAGAACGTCGGAGACGGCACTCATTTCCGTCATGAAGGCTGCGTCATATTGGGCGCAAAGGTCGCCGACGCTATATTAACGAGGTAATGTATATGTCAAATGAACAGTTTGTACTGTGGGAATCCGAACCCGCCAATGAATTCTCCGACGCTCATTTGCTGGGAAACGGCAGACTCGGCGCGTCGGTTATGGGCGGCATCCCTTACGAAAACATCCTAATCAACCATGACACATTGTGGTCAGGGCAGGAACGCGCCAAGCTGACGCCCGATACCCACAAGTACCTGGACGAAGCGCGCTCCCTCGTGTTGGACGGCAAGTATCACGAGGCGACGGAACTGATCAACCATAGGATGCTGGGCTATTGGTCGGAATCGTACCTGCCGCTGGGGTACCTGAACCTGACGGTCAACTTAGGCGAGGATCGCCGGCTAATGGGGCAGAAGCGTGTGCTTGAGGGTGAGTTTCCTTGGACTGGCTACAGCCGTCAACTGGATATCGCACGCGCGGTTGAGACTGTCGAATACGATCATCTGGGGCGGCATTATACGAGGCGGATGTTCGTCTCCGCGCCGGATAATGTAATCGCGGTGTGTATGGAGTCGTCGGACAGCGGGCTGACGTTCGCCGTATCGATGGATTCGCCGCTGAGGCATGAACAGGCGTTGTCGAACAATGGCGCCGCCGCGTACGGCCGCGCGCCCGACCGTGTCGAACCGTACGGGCCGAAATACACGCCTTACATTGTCTATAAGAGGGACGATGAATCCGACGCGCTGCGGTTCGCGACCGTATGCCGCGTGATCGACACGGATGGTGAGATCGCGCGCGACGAGATGCGGCTGTATGTGCGAAACGCCAACCACGCTGTGATAGTCTGCACCGCCGAAACGAACTTCAGCGGTGTTGGAGTTCCACGCGACAAAGACGCGTCGAAGCTGCTGTCGCTGTGTGAGAAGAGGCTCGACGCCGCGCAGAATAAAGGCTGGGATACGCTGCTTGCGGATCATGTCGCGGAATATCAATCGTATTACAACCGCGTGTCGATCGACCTCGGCCCCGCGCTAACCGGAAGCATGACCACCAGCGCGCGGCTGAAGGCCTCCACCAGCATTGAAGACCCTGCGTTCCTTGCGCTGATTATCCAGTACTGCCGATACCTGCTGCTGGCTTTCTCGCGTCCCGGCACTCAGGCGGGCAACCTGCAGGGGATATGGAACCCGCTGGTATATCCGTCGTGGGCGTGCAACTATACGACCAACATCAACGTCCAAATGAATTATTGGTGCGCGGAGCCGCTTGCGCTGCCGGAGTGCCACATGCCTATGATCGACCTTGTGCGCGAGTGTGCCGCCAACGGCAGGGACGCCGCTCGGGAACTATACGATGCGGACGGCTGGGTAACGCATCACAACACAGACCTGTGGCGATTCGCCGCGCTGGCGGGTGAGGACGCGTCGTGGGCATGGTGGCCGTTCGGAGGGTTCTGGATGGCGCAGCATCTTTGGACGCACTATGAGTTTACGCGGGACGAAAGGTTTCTGCGGGAAACGGCATATCCGATACTGAAGGAAGCCGCGCGGTTCCTGTGCGGTTTCGTTATAATGGATAAGGATGGTCATTACGTGACCGCGCCCTCCACGTCGCCGGAGAATAAGTTTTTCGTGCCGGGACGCTCGTTTACCGATTGTCCGGATCAGGTGCGCGCGGGCAACCGTATGTCGCCAAACCGCGATGATACGGCGGAGGTATCCAAATCCTCCACGATGGACATCGCGATTACCCGAGAGATATTCCGCAACTATATGACAGCGTCCACGCTGCTGGGCGAAGACGATCCGCTGCTCGAACGCTGCGCCGAGGTGATGAAGCGCCTTTATCCATACCAGATCGGCAAGCGCGGCCAGCTGCAGGAGTGGGAGGAGGACTTCGACGAATGCACGCCGGGCATGTCGCATTTGTCGCATTTGTATCCCGTTTATCCCGGCGGCGAGATCGGTCCGGGATCGCTGGGCGGACTGAACAATGCGGCGCGTGTCTCGCTGGAACGGCGCGAACGTCATGGAGCGGGCGGGAGCGGCTGGCCTGGCGCATGGAGGATCGCGCTGTGGGCGCGGCTGCGTCAGGCGGATAAAGCCAATCGCTTGAACGGCACGATGGGAGCGCGGCTCGGCGCGAGTCTGCTTCTGGAAAAACATCTGCAGATCGACGCGATAATGGGTTGGGGTGCGGGTCTGGCCGAGATGCTGATCCAGAGCCAGATAGGCCCGGGAAATGCGCTGAATTATGTGGAATGTTTAGATAGCGTGCCGGATCCGATGGCATGGATATCAGGCATACCGGATCAAATCGACCTGATGCCCGCCGTGCCGGAGTCGTGGCGACAAGGCAGCGTGTCGGGACTACGCGCGCGCGGCGGCTATACGGTGTCGTATTCATGGAAGGATGGACGGCTGGAATGCGCGGAGATCACAGCGGATAAGGATGGGTATGTGACCGTGATCGCTCCGGAAGCCAAGACGCAGTTCAAAGTGACAGCGGGACAGATCATCTGCCTGGACAAAAAGCTGCGACTCCGTCCATAATAGGTCAGGAATAGACGGAAGACATGGTACAGAAACTATTTACGGCGCGGGAGGAATGGTTGCCGTTGTATAATTCGTTTGATTTCTGATAGCGTAAACGAATGTCGGTGCGCCGCCGGGAGGGGCCGTTATATCCCTGTGGCGCAAAGACCTGCGGCTGTTCGGCGTTGATTCTGTTTATAGAGGAGCGGTGGATCGCAGTGTTGAATCATAATTGCAGGGTGCGAATCAGTATTCTTTCATTATTGCTGCTGATCTTTATAGCGGCTGGCGTGGTTCTCGCAGAGGAGATGGCGCCTGAATCGGCTCCATTGCCGGAGAAGATCCAGCTACGATTTTTCCACGATACCGCGTGCGGCAGTTGCGACGGCACGGAGGAATTCCTGGAGATACTGGGCGAGGCGCTAAACGGCGTGCGCGACATGTACCCGTATACTTTATACATGGCCAATGTGTTTCAATCTACAGGGCGCGATGAGTTCGTCAGGGTGACCGATGAGATAGGACTATCGCGCGAGAACCTCGAGTTTCCGCTGATGATCGTGAACAGCAAGGTTTATCAAGGCTTGGAGAGCATTCGCAATAACGCGCGCGAGGCGTTCTTGACCGCAGGCGAGGATATCTTCGTCAACCAGTATGTGTATTGGCCGTCGCGCGACAAGGATAAGCCGCTGTTTGAGCGTTACTCCGTCAGCGCGGATCACGCCACCACCGTGTACTTCTACCGCACGACATGCGAAGAATGCAACTCCATCAAGCCGTTCATGGACGATCTTCCGCAGACCGTTATGATTGACGGACAATCCGTGCCGCTGGACGTGGTGCGTATTAACACGCGATCCGGCAATAACGGCGAACGGATATACGCGTTCTTCGACGCGTACCAGGTGCCTCCCGAGGATCAAACGGTGCCGATCATCTTCCTGTCAAGCGGATATATATCGGGCGCGGAGGCGATAAAAGAAACGCTGATCAATCGGTTGGAAGCAGGCGAAGGGCTGGGGTTCACGTTCCCGTGATTATCCGTTAACGAATTGGGCTCCATTGACGTAAGAGCCGACATGAGCGGCGAAAAGACGCGTGCCCTCTCTGTCGCCGCAGCAACAGAGAGGGCTTCCGCTCACTCCCCGACTGTTATCGCCGCCACTGGGTTATTCCCTGCCACTAAGTCAATCACGTGCGGCTTATCAGCGCGCCCGGCCAAACGGAACTCCTCACTGCTGAAGCGATGCACCGAACCGTCCTTGTATATGAAACACACGTCATACGGCGTCGTCACGCGCAGCGCACCCGCCAACCGCGTACCGGACGCGCCATTCTTCGCCCACGTGACGCATCGCACACCCTTACCTCCCCGATTCTGCGGATCGAAATCCGCTATAAGCACACGCTTCCCGCAACCCGTGTCCGTCGCGATTATCAGTTCACCCTCGCCCGGCGTCAGCGTAATCGCCGCCAGCACGCGATCGCTCGCATCCAACCGCATACCTTTCACTCCCCCAGACGCTCGCGTCGCAGGCTCAATCGCCGCCGGATCGATCACTACCGCCATACCCTGCTCCGTTACGGTCATCAGATGCTGCCCCTCAACAAACGTCAGCACATCAATCAAACTATCGCCGTCGTGCAGTTTCATCGCGGCAAAACGCTGCCGATTCACGTCGAACTCATTCGCCGCGCATCTGCGCACCAATCCTGCCCGCGTAACGAATATCAGCTCCGGCGACTTACTCCATTCGCCTGGCCGCACCGCTAACACGCGGATTATGCTCTCTTTATCGCCAAAACCCGCCAGTAACGCGGGCAGCGCGCCTCCTTTATCCCTCGCCGTCCGCACTTCGGGCACTGATGACGACAACAACCGATACGCGTTCCCTTGATCGGTGAATAGCAGCAATACGGCGTCGTCCATCGTATCCAACCTTGCGCAGGGCAGTTCAGCCGCCTTGTCGATCGACTTATCCTGCTTCCTGTCGGCGTGGCCGAACTGCTTGCGCAACAGTCCTCCGCGCGTCAACGTAACTCGGATCGGCTCCGGCGCGGTCTGTTCAGCCGACTCAATGACGGTGGATTCGTCCGGCGGCGCGATTATCTCCGTGCGGCGCGGATTGCCGAAACGCTTCGCTATATCCTGTAGTTCATCCTTGATAACGCGCAGCAGCAACCGCTCGTCAGCCAGTATCCGCTCGAATTTCTCGATTTGCTTAAGGAGCGCGTCACGCTCGTTCTTTAGCGCGAGTATTTCAAGCCCTGTCAATCGCTGTAGCCGCAAGTCCAATATCGCTTGCGACTGAACGTCGGTGAACCGGAAGCGTTCAATCAGCCTGGCCTTGGCCTCCCGAGCGTCCTTGGATCTGCGGATCAGCGCGATGATCTCATCCAACACATCCACCGCGCGTATCAACCCTTCGAGGATGTGAGCGCGAGCCTGAGCTTTCTCCAGATCGTAGCGCGTGCGGCGCGTGATAACGCGCTTCTGGTGGTTGACGTACTCGTCGATGATGGACAGCAAACCCATCTGACGCGGTTTACCGTCCGCGATCACGAATATGTTCACGCCGAACGTGATCTGCATATCCGTGTATTTATATAGCAGCGCCAGCATCCGGTTCGGATCGACCTCGCGCTTCAGCTCGATCACGGCGCGCAGACCGTCGCGGTCGGACTCGTCGCGGATATCGTGGATGCCGGCGAAGAGCGCGCGTTTCTCCTCGCTCGTCTTGAGTATGCGTTCCAGCAGTCCCGCCTTCGCGATCTGATACGGCATCTCGGTGATGACGATCTGCTTGCGTCCGGCGGCGGCGTCCTCGATGTGCGCCCTCGCGCGCAATGGGAGCTTGCCGCGCCCGGTCTCATAGGCGGCTCGTAACTCTGGCGTCTTAAGCAGCTGTCCCCCTGTCGGGAAGTCGGGTCCAGGCATCACGCGCAGTATGTCGTCCAGCGAGCAGGTCGGCTTGTCGATGCGTGTGACGACCGCTTTGATGGATTCATCCAGATTGTGCGGCGGGATGTTCGTGGCCAGACCGACCGCGATGCCCGACGACCCATTGACCAGCAGGTTCGGATAGCGGCTGGGCAGCACCTCCGGCTCCTTCAACGTATCGTCAAAGTTGAGCCGTTGGGGCACCGTGTCCTTGTCAAGATCGCGCAGCATCTCCATGGCGAGCGGCGTCATGCGTGCCTCAGTATACCTCATCGCGGCGGCAGAGTCGTTGTCGATCGAGCCAAAATTACCGTGACCGTCGACCAGCGGCGCGCGCATTGAGTACGGCTGCGCCATACGCACCATCGCGTCGTACACGGACGAATCGCCGTGCGGGTGGAACTTACCCAGGCAATCGCCGACTATGCGCACGCTTTTGCGATGCGGCTTGTCTGGCGTCGTGCCCAGTTCCGACATCGTGAAGAGGATACGTCGCTGAACGGGTTTCAGCCCGTCCTCAACGCGTGGCAGCGCGCGCTCTAGTATGACGTGTTCCGCATAAGGCATCATCGCGTCGACAAGCACGTCCTCCAGCCCAGCGGGGCGTATCTGATCGGCGGCGGGTTCTGGCGGAGGCGAGTTGCGGCGGCTGTTGCTGCTGCTAGTTGTTTTTGCCATATAGTTACACCCCCGCCGCTTTCCGCTTGTCGTCGAACTCTTGG
>JAISBH010000092.1 GCA_031266295.1 Oscillospiraceae bacterium
TGAGCAGCCCGGCGTCCATCTTGAAGTGTACCTTGGTCTCGCGCATCTCCAGTATGACGCCGTCGTTTACAGCGTCCGGCGAGTTGGTTTTATTACTGATTTTATTATCATTCTGCATCGCCGATCCCTCCTATCCCTATTTGTAAGGATCGGCCGCGTCCCTCAGGCCGTCTCCCGCAAAGTTGAACATCAGTACCGTGATAACGATGAATGCCGCTGGAAACATCTTCCACGGCTGCTGGGCTATGGCCTCAATCGTCTGGCAGTCCTGCAGCAGGGTGCCCCAACTGATCGTCGGGGCCTGCAGACCCAGTCCGAGGAAGCTCAGCGCGGTCTCGCCCAGTATCGTTGCGGGAATCGATCCCGTGATTGATACGATGATATAGCTCATGAACATCGGTATCATGTGTTTGAATATCACGCGTTTGTGAGTCGCTCCCGACAGCCTCGCTGCGGTGACGAACTCCTCCTCGCGCACGGAGAGTATCTTCCCGCGTACAACGCGCGCCAGTCCGGTCCAGCCGATCAGCGACATGATGATGCACATCAGCAGGTACTGAGTGTATGACGACATCTCCTTGGGCAGCGCGGCCGCCAGCGCCATCCACAGCGGTATGCTCGGTATGCTCATTATCACGTCGATCGTGCGCTGCACCAGCCCATCCACAAGGCCGCCCATGTAGCCCGATAGCCCGCCTAGCGTCAGTCCTATCATAAACGTGAAGAATATGGAGACCAGGGCGAACGATAGTGATACCCTCCCGCCGTACAGAGCGCGGGTGAACACGTCGCGTCCCAGGCTATCCGTGCCCATCAGGAAGAACTCGCCGCCAAGTTCCTGCGGACCAAAGAAGTGTATATTCGTCGGTATCAGATTCCACAGTTTGTACGGCGAACCCTTTACGAAAAAGCCCAGCTTGATTATCTCGCCTGAATCGACGAACGTACGCCTATACGTTACAGGATCCAGGCCCGACTCCTTCTCCAGCACATATGGGCCGACGAACGAACCCTCGTGGAATAGATGAATCGCCGTGGGCGGACAATCCTTGTGCGATTTAAACCGCTCCAGCGGCAGCGTCGGCGAGAAAAACTCGCAGCACATAGTTAGCAGATACATGACCGCGATGACGGGCAGCGCGATCATCGCCATGCGGTGTTTGCGGAATTTCCACCACATCAGCTTCCATTGGTCGGCGACCTCATAGTCTTCCTGGGCGCGCTTTTTGCCTAGCAGCGGCTTGGGCGGCTCCAGTCCTATACCGGCGTTCGTGATCACGTTGGGATCGACGGTCATTCCGACACACCCCCAAACCGTATGCGCGGATCAACCACCGCGAGCAGTATGTCCGATATCAGCGTCCCTACGACGGTCAGCGTACTCACTATTAATAGGAATGAGCCTGCCAGGTACATGTCCTGCGCGATCAGCGCGCGCCTGACGACCGGGCCCATAGTGGGCATTGACAGTATGATGGACACAACCATCTCGCCCGATATCAGCCCCGGCAGTATCCATCCGATCGTGGATATCATAGGATTGACCGCCATGCGGATCGGATACTTCCACAGCAGCTTCTTTTCCTCAAGTCCCTTGGCCCTGGCGGTGATTACGTACTGCTTCTGCAGTTCGTCCAGCAGCATCGCGCGCATCTGCCGGATCAATCCCGCCGTTTGGGAGAGACCAACGATGAACACGACCAGCCCCAGCCGGGGCAGCATATCCAAAACCTTGCCCCAGCTCCACGCGGCGTTCACGTACTGCGCGGAGAACAGCCCCGTCAGCGACGTACCCGTATGCACGAATATGAAGTACACCGCGCACATCGCCAGCAGGAACCCAGGTACGGCAAGGCCTATAAACCCAATGAATATAACAAAATAGTCTCCCACCGAGTATTGGTGCGTGGCGGAATAGATCCCAACGGGGATCGACAGCCCCCACGTCACGCACAGCGTCAGCAGCGCGATAAGTATCGTTGCGGGCAGACGCTCGGAGAGCAGTTGTTTTACGGGCAGCGACCACTGCAGCGAGTGGCCGAAATCCAGCTGGGTGACGATACCCTTCATCCAGTAGAAGTATTGTTGGTACACCGGTTTATCCAGGCCGTAACGCTTCGTCATATTGATGATGCTGGATTGATTGACCTCAAGCCCTGAAGACTGCTGCTGGATAATGTACGTGGTCAGGTAATCGCCTGGAGGCAATTGAATGATGATGAATATCACCACGCTGATTGCGAGCAACAGCGGAATTAGCTTAAACACGCGTTTGACGATGTAGGCCGTCATTAGAGATCACCTGCTTTCCAAGGGTTTTTGAGGAATAAAAAAGGAATAGTGAGAAGAGGCGGGGCGGGGGAGCTTGATATCGCCTGCTCCCCGTTCCCGATTTTCTCCCTATTCCCTAGTATTCCTTACTTATAGAACAGCTGCTCCACGCCGAAGTTCCAGCTGATACCAACGCCGTCCGTAGGCACGTTGCCTATGCCGGAGTTGATTATAACGCATTGCTGCACGTTGATCAGCGGCTCGATGATATACAGGTTCTCGCTCATGTAGTCGACCAGCTTGGGTAGCGTCTCGTTAACGGCCGTCTCAGGATCGGTCGTCATCAGGGATTCGATGGCCAAGTAGAAGTCCTTCACGTCCTGCGGCGGCTCCCAATCGTTCTGCTGGCCCTTGGTCCACCAGAAGTCCCACATGGGCGCCCAGTTGCCGTTGAACCAGTCGAGGTAGTGCCACAACTGAGTTGTGTGGATCCACGACACGCGCATCGGGATCTCATTCGCCTGGGTCATTGCATCCCTCATTGTGGACTCAATGGTCTTGACGTCGCACTTCAGGCCGATTTCCTTCCAGAATTCGACAAGCAGTTCGCACACGGGGATGATGTCGTTCGCTTCGTTGTTGTTATAGATGGACCAGGAGAACGGCGCGCCGGATGGCGCGGTGCGGTATCCGTCGGCGCCCACCTTCATACCCAGCTCGTCGAGCAGCGCGTTGGCCGCGTCGATATCGGCTGTGCACGGATAGTAGGGGTTGATCTCGCCGAATCCCTTGTATACGGCGTCCAGGATTTCTTCCGCGTCGATGGCCAGGGCCAGCGCCTTACGGAAGCGCACGTCTCCGGCGACCTCCTGCCACGCGCTGTCCGGATAGTTGACGTTGACGGCGACGTCGGTCGGGTTCATATGCGTACGAGTAACATACGCCGTGATGTTGGCGCGCGCCTCGTTTTCCTTATAGAGGGTGATATTGTCGATGGTGGCCGACTCGCGTCCAAAGTCCGCTTCGCCGGAGATATACTTCATCTGCACCATCTCCATGTTCTCAACGAGCGTGGAGGTGAGGGTGTCGATGTAGGGCAGCTGCTGTCCGGCCGCGTCCACCTTGTGGTAGTACGGGTTGCGCTCAAACGTGCTGACGCCGTTCCCCGAGGACGTCATCACCCAGGCGTACAGCATCGGGAAGTTTTCCGTATGTCCGGCGTCTTTGAAGTAGACGCTGGTGAGCGCGTCGTTCGGGTCGGTGAGTTCCCAGTTGGTGCAGTCGACCTGTTCAAACACCTTGAACACGTCGTCCAGCGTGAACGCGTCGTAACCCATGCACTTGGCATAGGGGGTCATGAATTCGATGTAGTTTTCGATGGAGCCGTGAATCTCGTCCGCGTAGTCCGGATGGAACTTCTTCAGGAAGTGAGCCGGTTTCAGCAGCTCGGTGTAGCCCTTCCATCCCGCGATGGACAGGTGAACCGCAAAGCCGCCGTACGGCATCTTGAACTTGAGCTTGAATGTCCACTCATCAATCTCTTCAAACGTGAACGGATCGCCCGTCATGACGCCGCCGTCGCGCATCCATGCGGATACGACGGGGTTCAACGTCTCGTTAAACACGAAATCGTTGATCGCGAAGCGGAAGTCCTCCATCGTGACTGGCACGCCGTCGGACCACTTCAGTCCCTCGCGCAGCTTGAACGTAAACTCCGTCTGGTCCTCGTTTGCCTCAAAGCTTTCGACGAGGTTGGGCGTGATTGTATCGCTGGCGGCGGATTCCATCGTCAGCAACGCTTCGTTGTCGCCGACGAACACGTCCGCGTCCCAGTTCACTATCGACGTGATGAAACGCAGTGTGCCGCCGTAATTGCCGTTTTCGTACGTCAAATACTCCGGAAGAATTTCGTCCGGAAGTTTAGTAATATTGGGCAGGCGCTCCTCGACGGGAGGCAGCTCGCCGGACGCTACCTTAGCGTCCAGGTAAGGGGATTGCTTGTACCCCCCCCCCCCCCCCGAACGCACTTGCGGCGGGAAGCAGCGAGAGCAGCATGATGACTGCCAATAGCATGGATATCTTCTTCATTGACCAGAATCCTCCTTTTTCTTGCTTTTTGGGTAAACTTAACACTTCACCACTCCGGCGTCGGACGCACCCTCCGCCGGAACACCTGCGCGCTATAATGACACCGCATTAAGCACTCAAGCGAGTTAACTATATTATAGCATATCAATCAAAGGATGTCAAGTTCGTTTTTATTTGGCGTAAAGGTTTACCCTAAAATAAACGCCAAAATTATATAGTTTTTAATGTTGCACATCTTTCGGTTGTATAAATTGGTATATAGTTTA
>JAISBH010000102.1 GCA_031266295.1 Oscillospiraceae bacterium
TAACGCACGACGTAGACGAGGCGATATACCTGGCCGACCGCGTGTTCGTGATGACGCCGCGTCCGGCCAAGATAGAGCAGGTTATCAAAATCGAGATAGGGCGCAACCCCAACCATGGACGCAACCGCGACGATCCCGATTTCCTGTTGATGCGCGCGAAGATACTGCAGATACTCAACTTCACCGGGCATAAACACGCGTTGGAGTATAACCTGTAATCCAACCATAGACCCGTTTTAATTCAACCCTAATCCGCTAAGACGCCGCCGCCGCGACGGTCAGAGCTCAGCCGAAGCGGCGATCGGATAAATGCCGCCCGCTCAATCCAGGGCGGGCAGGCATCACTAGTTACTCATTACCCAACAACCGACACGACACAGGAGGGACAACCATGACGAACACACGCAAATTCGCGAAACAGGCCTTGACGCTCGCGCTGGCGCTGCTTATGCTTACGCTGGCCGCCGCGCAGGCCTGCGCCGAGGCCGCGCCCATCGAAGACGATCCGCTCCACGGCGAAGAACCCTACACGGTCAAGGTGCTGTACGGCACAGGACTGTGCGGCGTGCCGTTCCACGTAGCCAAGCAGCTGGGTTTCTTTGAGGCCGAGGGGCTGGTTGAGGGCGTGGACTACGAATTCTTCAAGAGTGATTCCGCGCAGAACGAGCTGTTCGCCACCGGAAACCTGGACGTGGGCAACGGTCTGCTGGCATCCAAGCTAGCCCCGCTGGATAACGGTCTGGAGATAAAGACCGTCGCTGGCCTGCACACGGGATGCATCCAGATACTGGGCCGCGCCGAGAGCGGAATCAACACGGTCGAAGACCTTCGCGGCAAACGCATCGGCGTCAGCGCGCTGGCGACGTCCGCGCACATCATCTCCCAGCGCGTGCTGGCCAGCGCCGGAATCGGCGTTACGACCGATAACAGCGAAGTGGAATTCGTCGTATTCACGCAGAGCGAACTGCCGCTGGTGCTGGAGAACGGCGCGGTTGACGCGATAGTGACGGAAGATCCGACGGCCACCACGCTGATAGTGGACGGCGTCGCGACAAGCATTTACAATTATGGCGTATCAGAATACCTAAAGGACGAATATTGCTGCACGCTATGGGTCACAGCTGAGGCGCTGGAGAAATATCCCTACCAGATCAGCCGTGTGGTCAACGCTATTCTGAAGGCCAGCGCGTGGGTGGACGCGAACCGTCACCTAGCGATCGACATTCAGATGGAGAATGGCTGGAACCCGAATGGAGCCGAAGGGAAGCGCGAGTACGCTTACGCGTCAATCGACAACTTTAAATACCTACCGTCGGTAAGCGGCGCGCGCGACGCGCTGTACCGCAACATCACCGAGATGCAGGAACTGGGCCTGGTCAAGGCTGAGACGGACGCGAAAGCGTTGGCGGAATACGCGTTCTTCGCGCTGCCGAACGTACCGGATACATATGTCGGAACAGAGATTGTGCCGCCGCTGGATCCTTATCAGTTCGTGAGCGAGAAGTAATCGCAGACAGGAACCTCTCTGCCGCCACAGCGGCAGAGGGGGCCTTACCCGACACATCATCTCAAAACAGCGGCGCGAGTCCAACCTTCTTGCGCACCTTAGCCATCGTGCGAGCCGCTATGCGCGACGCACGCTCCGCGCCATCTTTGAGTACACGATTCAACTCCGCTTGATCAGCCATCCACCGTTTGTGCTCTGCCTGTATCGGCGCAAGCGCCTCTATACACGCCTCCGCCGCCTCAGCTTTCAGCACGCCATAGCCCTTGCCCGCGTAGTCAGCCTCTATCGCGTCTATCCCCCGACCTGTCAGTATGCTCAATATCGACATCAGATTGGACACCCCTGGCTTATTCTCCGGATCATATTTGATGCGCGCATCGGAATCCGTTACCGCCCGCTTCATCTTCTTGCGTATCATGTCGGGCGAATCCAGCATCCCTATAAACGTATCCTCCGGATCGGACTTGCTCATCTTGCGCAACGGATCCTTCAGCGACAGTATCTTCGCGCCCAACTTCGGTATATACGGTTCCGGCACGACTAATACATCGCCGTAAATATTATTGAACCTGACCGCTATGTCGCGCGCTATCTCCAAATGCTGCTTCTGATCAGCCCCGACAGGCACCACATCAGTCTGATACAGCAGTATATCCGCCGCCATCAACACCGGATACGTAAACAACCCGGCGTTTATGTTGTCCACGTGCTTCGCCGATTTATCTTTATACTGGGTCATCCGCTGCAACTCGCCCATATATGTAAAGCAATTCAACACCCATGCCAGCTCCGCGTGCGCCGGCACATGCGACTGACAGTACAGTATATTCTTATTCGGATCAAGCCCTACGGCCAGATACAGCGCGGCCAACTCGCTGATGTTGCGCCGCAGCTCCGTCGGATCCTGTCTCACCGTTATCGCGTGCATATCAACTACGCAATACAAGCTGTTGTAGTTATCCTCCAACAACTTGAAATTGCGCAGCGAGCCGATATAGTTCCCCACCGTAAGCCGCCCCGATGGTTGAATGCCAGAGAATATAACGGGTTTCTTAGACGTTTTGATTTCGCCCTGCATGATGCCCACCTCATTATTCAATATAAACACTGCTTTAGTATATCATACTGTACGCCCTGCTACAACTGTTCCGCATTTCAAAACATTATTAATCAACTATACTCCATCTCATCAGCCCTATCTCCCGCGTATCATAATCTGCGGTGAACGGCGCGCGAACCCAGAACGCCTGACCGCTCAACCCCGCCAGACATCCTCCCGTCTCGCCGAAGATCATCCCGACGGCCCACAATCGCTGCGCCCTTACCCGTCGTTCCCGGTTCACGCGCCTGTCGCCATACTTGTCGTCGCCCAATATCGGCCAACCCGCCGCCGACAACTGTGCACGAATCTGATGCGTGCGCCCCGTCAGCAAACGTGCCGCAACGAGACACGTTCCCCCCTCCAACCGCTTGACCGCACTGTACAACGTGCGCGCCAGCTTCGCCCCGGGGACAGGGTGGTCATACACTCTCGCAAACGAACGGACGGAGTCTTTAGCCATGTAGCCGATTAGTTCACCCGACGCGGGTTTCGGCGCGCAGATCGTCTCACACAGATATACTTTAGTAATGACCCCGCCCCTGCCGGACGATACACCCGTTTCAGTCCCGCCGCGAAACAGCGCGAACGCCGCGTCGCGAGCCTCGACCGTTTTCGCGAGCAACACCAATCCGCCCGTCATCGTATCCAAGCGATGGCAGGCATAAACCACACCGCAGCGAGCGCTCACCTCTCCGATAAGCGAGCGGCTGGCGTCACCGTCCGGCTCGACGGGCAGGCGCTGGGGTTTGCTCACGATTACGACGTCACTGTCTTCGAATAAAATCTCTAACATAATGCAAAATAGTATTGATTTTTCGAGTGGATTGAGTATAATAAGAGGCAGAGGGTTCCCAGCCTGGGACGCTGCCTCCAGCAGCTTCTGTATAGAAACCGCCGTAGATTGTGGCCTACGGCGGTTTGTTCTTAGCCTTTATTCTTCCGTTTACTGAGCCAATCCGCTAGCGTTACCACTAACGAAGCCAGGCTCAACAGAAGTGAGACGCCTTCGACCGCTGCCATGAAGAACTCATAGCCAGTCATCGGCATCACCTCCTACTTTCCCCACGGACAAAAATCCTAGGTACTCACGGAGGCAGCTAAACCGCGTAGGTTTATTTTACCCTCTGCCAATATGGGAGTCACCGCCCACGTCAGGCATTATACACTATCGTTCCTGCAAAATCAATCAGGATTATCCATATTTCGACAGGGCTATGCTATGTTTTGCGTGATTATGCTACCCGCAAGAACAACGCGCCTCAACGCGTGCTCACCGGATACTCTTTTTGCAATTGGTGTTGATTTTTTTAGCGGATTGAGTATAATAAGAAACAGAGGGTTCCCATCCCGGGACGCTGCCTCCAGCAGCTTCCGTATAGAAACCGCCGTAGTTGTTTCCTACGGCGGTTTGTTTTTAGCCTTTATTCTTCCGTTTACTGAGCCAATCCGCTAGCGTTACCACTAACGAAGCTAGGCTCAACAGAAGCGAGACACCTTCGACCGCCGCCATGAAGAACTCATAGCCAGTCATCGGCATCACCTCCTACTTTCCCCACGGACAAAAATCCTAGGTACTCACGGAGGCAGCTAAACCGCGTAGGTTTATTTTACCCTCTGCTAATGCGAGCGCCACCGCCCACATTAGGCATTATACACTATCGACCCTGCAAAATCAATCAGGATTATCCATATTTCGACAGGGCTATGCTATGCTTTGCGTGATTATACTACCCGTGTGAGCGAACGGCGCGCATCAACGCGCGTTCAGCGAATGCTCTTTTTTATAGCGGATGAGCGCGCGGGCCAGCTGATCGGGGCAGGAGGTGCCGTTGCGGCACTGAATACCCTTGAGAAGACTGATCACGCGATCGACGTCTTGACCGATAACTAGCTGACTGATGCCCGTCAGATTACCAGTGCAGCCTTGGTCGAACACGCAAGATCTGATAACCCCATCCTCAATCGCGAGATCCAGGCGTTTGGAGCATGTACCGTTCATGAGGTATGAAACCGCCGATTCTTTAGCCATAGCCGCATCAACCGCCTTTTCAACAACCATAATAAGTGATACAAGATCTATTATACCATTGGAGGCCGTGCAAATGCAACAGCTGATACTGTGCGCAGCGTATTCGATAATCGTGTATGGATTGCGCCGCCGACAATGGAACGCACGTCTAGTCTTGCGCGGGGTGTCGATGTGGCTCGCGGCGCTGGCGGCGCTGCAGATCGCGCTGGTGCCGCTGCAAGGCGCAAGCGTGCTGCGCAACGCGCTGCCGTTCCATCTGTGCAGTTTCACAGTGATGCTGACGATTCCGATGCTGTGGGCCAGGCATGAACGGCTGTTCCAATTCTGCTGGTTCCTCGGGATGCCCGCCGCGCTGACCGCGCTGATATTCCCTGCGGTAGGGTACTCGCCATGGCCGACGCTGGCACGGTGGCTGTTCCTGACGATTCACGCGACGATAACGTTCGCTCCGTTGATGATGTACGCGAGTGGATCACGACCGCGCCGCGAAGGGGTGTGGACGACGCTGCTGATAGGCAACGCAATGATGCTCGGCGCGCTGATCATGAACCAGGCATTCGGCGCAAACTACATGTTTCTATCCAGCGCGCCCGATGGAACACCTCTTACATACCTTGCTACAAACGGCAAGGCTGGGTACCTGGCCGCGTTGGAGTGCGTCGCGCTGCTGCTGACACGCGCGCTGTCGAGGCTGACAGTCCGCAGCAACGTTATGATCCATCATAAACGAATCAACCCTTAATGTTTTATTCCTCAAC
>JAISBH010000104.1 GCA_031266295.1 Oscillospiraceae bacterium
GTCGGCGCGTTCCATGAGGACGAAGCGTTCCATATCGATGACGCAGCCGCCAAGGCGTATGATGGATTATTCCCACATAAAGAACCGGCGGATATGATCCCGATCAGCGTCCTGCTGGACTGTCTCAAGGCGGCGCCGCGAAGCGCGTTCGAGAGCCGCGACATAAAACATCTGGCGCGGCTGAACGGCCTGAGCGGGCGCGAAATGGCGGGATGGGACGGAATGGACGATCGGGCGATGGAAACGGTCAACCGCACGCTCGCCGAATATGGGTACGCGGTAAAATTGCTGCCATCCTCGCCCGTTCTCCAATCGAAGGAAATCTGGAGGATACAAACGTGAGTCGACTATGAACTCACGAAAGCGGAATGGGAGAGAGGCAACGCAAAGCGGGCGCATATTCTGCCGATCCTGATCCGCTTAGCACTAACAGCGGCTATCCGCAGAATCCCGAAGGAATGCTGCGGATAGCCGCTGCGATCTTTTTCGAACAGGCTCTAACTTAACAAAACCTAACTTACTTAATCTCGACGGAAGCGCCGACTTCGACGAACTTCGCCTTGATCTTTTCGGCCTCGTCCTTCGGGATGCCTTCCTTAATCGGCTTGGGCGCGGACTCAACCAGATCCTTCGCTTCCTTCAAGCCCAGGCCGGACACGACTTCGCGCACAACCTTGATAACCTTGATCTTCTCGGAGCCGGCGTCCTTGAGGATTACGTCGAACTCAGTCTTCTCTTCAACAGGTTCGGCTGCGGCTGCGACGGGAGCTGCGGCTGCGACGGGGGCTGCGGCGGATACGCCGAACTTGGTCTCAAGGGCCTTCACCAGATCGGCCAGCTCGAGTACGGTCATTGATTCAATGGCGGAAATGAGTTCATCGCGGGTCATGCGGCTTTCCTCCTTAATGTCGCGCAATTGCGCTGTTATGTTTGATAGTTGCAGGCGGTTTGAGGGTTACTCTCCGGCCTTCTGCTTGCGGACGGCCTCGAGCGCGTAAACGACCGAGCGCAGTATCGCGCTGAGCGTTCCGACAAAATTGGTGATAGGCGCGTTCAGGCTGCCCATCATGCGCGCGATCAGCACTTCCTTCGGCGGAAGTTCGGATAGCGCCTTGATCCCTTCAGGGCCGAATGCGCTGCCGTCGACATAGCCGCCCTTGGCCTTCAGGTGTTCGTTTTTTGTCTTGGCGACGTAATCGGTCAGCACCTTCGCGGGGGATACGGGGTCCTTCACGCCGAACGCGAACGCAGACGGCCCGGTCAGATACCCATCCAGCCCCTTGATGCCCAGTTCGTCAACGGCGCGCTGAACCAGCTTGTTCTTCAGAACCACATAGTCCACGCCCGCAGCGCGGTAGAGCTTGCGCAATTCAGTGACCTGCGCGACATTCACGCCGCGATAATCAACCAGTACCACGCTTTGCGCGTTCTGGAACCGCTGCTTGATATCGGCGACGGTCTCCTGCTTGGCCAAACGGTTCTTGCTTAGCTTGGCTTTATAGTTGAGAACGGTTTCGCTGCCCATGGATTTCCTCCTTCCATTAAATATAAGGATAATCACATGAAAAAACCCTTGCGCTCTGCGGCGCAAGGGTTCAACAATCAAAGGCACGGCAACGCCGTCACTCGATCGATATCCCTAGCGCCTCGGCGGGCAGCGCGTGATTCATCGGGTCGCTCCCGAGGATCCATCACGCCATTAAGCGACTGCGCCCGCTGTCTTAGGCACGGTTTTCCCAACGGATATAATATCACATGGGGATGGACGGCGTCAAGGGAAATTTTCAGGATGAGATTATGTCGACATAATCATACCATTCTCATCCTGAATGCAGCCAGTGTATTCTCAATCCCATTATCGGCCAGCACCTGCCGTCCAGCCGCTGTCAGATACCCTTTTGAAAGCGCGCCGACCGGAGGATAATCTATCGCCGCGTGGTCGGTATAGTCCCAGTCAAGATAATACGTCTCATCCCGCTGCAAGGAAACGCGCCGGGCAGCCTCGGCCTCCCACCTCCAGGGGTTGTCAAGCGGCCGAATCGAACGCCGCAGCACACCCTTGCGCCATACCGCAGCATGGGTGGTCACGCGCTGTTCCGCGCCTTCCGCCGCCATGCGGAACGGCGGGTATGGCGATTCCACGCTGTCGGCCAGGGGAAAGGGCTTCACCACGAAACAGCCTATGGCTGGATCAGCATCCATCCAATCCAGGCATTGGGTCAACATGGCCTGATCCACCGGCTTGCTGATGAAGAAATCGTCCAGCATGAATAGAACATATTCAGTATCGATATTATCCAGCATATTCATCGTTAGCAGCCCCCAAGGGATGCTCGCGAGCGGGTCACAGTTTCTCGGGCAGCGCACGTCTTGAACAGTCGCCTTGAGCGCATTGTCATAAGGTTTAACGAATAGTTTGTCGAGCGGCTTGCTTTCGGCGCCCAACACGACTGGGTAAGGGCAGTCAGGCCAGTATTTCCCGAATAATATGAAGAACGGCCTCCATAAATCGGAGTATTTGTCGCAGCTGGATATATAGACCGTGCAGCGGTCGTTGGTAACGATGGCCATTCGGATCACATCCTTCAATTCTACGTCGACCGAATTAACATTGCCTGCTGTCTACATATGCGACCGCGCCGGCTTGCGGAACTTGTCAGGCGCGCAAGGTCTGTCCCAGTGACCGCGAGCATATAATCAGACAGACGCTTTTAGTTTTTAAAGTCGATTTATAATAGAACCGTCCGGCAAAAGGAGGCGCCGCCACATGGATGTAATGGAGAACGTCGTTCAACTGATACGTAAGATCGCGCCTGCCGCAGCCGAGATCGGCGAGCAAACCAATATGTTCACCGACCTAGGGCTGGATTCGCTGACATACATGGTGCTGCTGCGCGGTATAGAGGAGGAGTATGGCTTCGAGTTCTCTATAATCGAGATGGAGCCGTGCCTGGTAGTGGGAACACTCGTTGAGACGGTGAAACAGAGACTGCGGCTAAGGGGCGGCATGATTAGGAACGCGCTGCTTAACCGCGATATCTGGGGCAAGACGGCGATATTCGACGGCGACGCCGACGTTACATACGGCGAGATCGCGCGGAAAGCGATGGCCGTCCGAGCGGCGCTGAATGCCCGGACCGGCGCGCATGTCGCTGTGCTGCTGCCCAACGGCGTGGATTTTATCGCGGCATTGCATGGGATAATGATAGCGGGGCGGACCGCGTTCCCGTTAAGCGCGACGCTGACCCGCCGCGAGGTTGAATCCATGCTCGAGCAAGGCGACGCTTCGACCGTTATAACCTGCAAGGGCTTCACGCCGCTGTTTGACCAAATGGACAGCCGCCCCGATATAATCTATATGGACGACGTTTCCCCGATCGACGACGGCGACGAACCCGCGCCGGTCGAAACCGATCCCGATCCCGATTCGCCGCTGATACTGCTGGCCACATCGGGCACGACTGGTAAGGCTAAGATTGTCATGCTGTCTGAACGCAACATTGCCAGCTGTGTATCCGATTATCTGGACATAACCAATCTTGACGCGCTTGGCGTCGATATACGATACGTATTGAGCCTGCCGTTCTCGTCGGCGTACGGCATATTCATATTGAGCGTCATTGCTCATAAGGGGTTCGCAATCGCCATGACGGCCGAACCGTTCACGCTGGACGCGTTCTACCGCGCGGTCGAGCGGTACAGAATCATGAACTACCATGGCGGCGCGATGGCCGTCACGCTGATGGCGGAGAATATCGGACGGCCTATCCCTTACGATATCAGCTCGCTGCGGTACTGCTCGTTCGGCGGAAGCGGCGTGACCAGGGAGACGCTGGTCAGGCTGACGCGCGCGTTTGACGGCGTGGAGTTTTGGATGGGGTATGGATTGACCGAGGCAGGTCCGGTGATAACCCAGGCCAGGAAGCCTATGCCGGAGGATAAGTTAGGCTCGGCGGGAATCGCAGGAAAGCACGTCACGCTGATGATAGAATCGGACGGCGTCAAGACCCAAGCCCCGTTTGTGCGCGGCGAGGTGGTTGTCAAAGGCCCGAACGTCATGCTGGGCTACTACAAAAACGAGGCCGAGACCGCACGGATGATCCGGGACGGTTGGCTGCATACCGGGGACATTGGCTATCTGGACGATAGCGGTTATCTTTATCTGTGCGGCCGTATGAGGAATATCATCCTGTCCAGGGGGTTCACGGTCTATCCCGAAGAGGTTGAGGAGTGCGTCATGTCCAGCGGACTGGCGGAGTCCTGCGTCGTGTATGGGCGGCCTGATAATTTCGGCAGCGAACAGGTATGCGCCGACGTTGTGCCAAAGGATCCGGTTACGTCCGTTGAGGATGTTATGGTCTGGTGCGCAAGCCGTCTTGCGGATTACAAGCAGCCCCGATATGTGAGGATGACCGATACTGTCGTTAAGACAGCCACCGGGAAGATTGCGCGCGTGTGAGGCTGGTTGATGAACATTATTCACTTCAGGGGGCTGAACTGTTATTCAAACAGCCTTGTCAGCGTCGCGGATTCGTTTGGGATTGATTACACACTGGCGTTCGGCAATCTGTGGTCGGAGATGGATTTAAGGTATGATCAGTTCAGGGAAAAGTATTTATCACCATATCTGCTAGGCAACCTGAACGCGCTGGGCTGCTCTCTTACAATATTGCCCAGCGAGACGTCGGGTGATATCGAGGACAGCCTATCGGGACTGAATAACGGCGATTGCGTGATTATCGGTATGGATCGCAGGCTTGTACCATGGAATCCATTCTTTGGGGGGATCAGCGGCCCGCATTACTTCGTCGCCGAGTATGCCGCCGACGATTCTATACCGTGCTTTGATCCCACATTTAACGTGCGCAATGAAAAACTGCGGCGCGATTACATAATCAAACGCGCGAGCCGAATCAGCGTGCTGAAACCGCGCGCGCCGGAGCCGTGGCTGCCAGATGATATGGCCGAGCTACGGACTGTTGCGGAAGGCTGCGGTGAGCGGCTGCGGCGCGTGACGGAATGGATTGAGCGCTGCAGGTCGGGCGGAGGCAATGAGGCGGAACAATTCGCCAAGTATGTCGAGGCGTTGATCAACAACCGCAGCCTGTATCGCCGATACTTGGACAAACGCGCGCCTGAGCTTCTAGACGCGCTGGGTGTGTTCAACGACAGTCTGTTCAGGCGCTGGAGCGCGGTGAAGCATGGGTTGGTTAAGGCTTCGATTGCCCGGGAGAGCGCGCGGCGGAGCGGCAGACTGATGGATGAGATAGGGACTTTCGCGACCGAATTGATTAACAGCGAGTCGAACGCGGCGAAGGGGGTTGTTGGATGAGGGGCGTGGAGCGCGTCTCGTTAACACGTCGACTCCTCAACCTTTTCCCCCTCTTTCTCCTTGACGGGGTAACGCGTCTTTTCCAAAACGCCTCGCTTGTTGAAGTTCATCTCTATTCCGTTGTCGCGAAGGGCTTCGACGCCTTCGACCTGCCAGACGTGATGGTATAGGGCGCCGCTGCGCGGGTATGTCATAGGGCTTACGTGGGATGAGTACATCTGTTCCTTCCAATGTTTGCTGCGTTTTGTGCCCCAGTTTTCCCATGTCCAGGCGCTTTCGGTGGGGAGCATGGATTGGATCAGCGACTGACGCCGCCATATTGCGGCCTGGGCGTTGACGCGCCACGCTTTTGTCTTGGGCGTAGGATGATATACCAGATCCATTTGAGCGTCGTCTATATTGGTAAGAATCCCTTCGGGATTCTGCAGATCCGCGCCCGCTGCGCACTGCGCGCTGCCATTGGGCGGATCGATGCCGTTCCTGGCCCATTGGAACTTGCACGCCTTGGGGTCGGCCTCTATCCAGTCCAGCGTCTTGGTAATGAACGCCTGGTTGACGGGCTTGATCAGTAAGAAGTCTTCGAGCATGAATAGCACGAACGGGCTTGGAATGGCGCTTAATGTCCTTGAGTTTAGTTCGCCCCAGGCGACTCTTTGCTTCATAGTAAAGAATCTCGGACAGCTTATATCAAGCCCCGGGAAACTGAACGTCCGCGTCTCGGACGCCAGCACTATTCGGTACGGGCAGTCCGGCCAGTATTTTACCAGCAGCGTGAAAAATGGCTCCCACAGGTCGGAATACGCGTCGCAGCTTGACACATACAAAACGCAGCGGTCGTCCAGTGTATTGGTAAGAATCCCTTCGGGATTCTGCAGATCCGCGCCCGCTTCGCGCTGCGCGCTGCCGTTTCCTTGCATTCAGTCCACCTCATATCAATTTTGCTACACCCTACTCCTGGCGGTTCGGCGTCAATGGGATATTATATTTTGCCGTCTCACGCAGTATAACGTGAGTTCAACGGGGTTAGCCCCCTTCGCCGCGCGGAGGGGTTAACCCCAGGTAGTATACGGTCATTAGCCGCGTCCATCTCTCCATATCTTTGTTTTAATACCGCGCCGCTTGAAATCCAGCTCAATGCCGTTCGCGCGAAGGATGTCTATGCCGGGCTGCTGCCATTTACCATGGTAGAACAGGCCTCCACGCGGTATAGGAATGAAATAATTAGTGCAAACATAGAGGTTGTCATTACATAACGTACACCTATCGTTGCCTCCCTTCTCCCAGTTCCATATAGTCTCGCGCGGACGCATCGTGCGCATCAGCGTTTCGTACCGCCATATCGACGGGTACGCGGTTATCGCGTGCTTTTGTTCAAGCTCGTAGTGTGGAACCCCACCCTGTTCAACCCCATGCGTGCGAGGCCACCGCAGTCGAGACGCATCCGGGTTGCTTTCCATGAAGTTAAGATTGTGGCTGATCACGTTCTGATTGACCGGCTCAGTCAGGATATAATCGTCGAGAGTGAAAAGGATAAAAGGCGACTTAATGGATTTAAACGTCTTGGCCGTCCGTTCGCTCCAGTGCGAGCGCACACCCTTACGATAGAATCGCGGGCACTGTATATCAAGGCCTGGGTAGCTGAACGTCTTTGTTTCAGAAGCGAGTACGATCGGGTACGGGCAGTCCGGCCAATACTTTGCGAACAACGTGAAGAACGGGTTCCACAGGTCGGAGTACGCGTCGCAGCTGGATATATACAGCGTGCAGCGATTATCGAGAGCTACATTCTTCATGGAATTCACACCTGTCTTTTTCTTTTATTAACTTATTGCTTTATCATCTTATCCGTCTAGGTTTGGCGGAACGATGCTTCGGAGGTCTTGGTGGCCTGGGGCGTACCACGGCTGGCTTCCTTCTGCGCGGAACGGGGTTTGCGGCGCGAACCGGCGCGCGGGTCGGCGCATGACCGGTTTCGTGAAGGATTTGTTCAGGTTGTTGAACGGCAGGTTCGGTTTGGTGGCGGCGCTCCCATTGCATCATGAGCGAGCGAATCTCTTCGTCTAAGGCATACATCTTTTTACTGACCCCGGCATACCCTCTTGGGTGAATGTCTATGCTGATATCGTTCATTTTCAGGATGTCCAAGCCGCGAGAACTCCATTTACCCCTACACAGCGCGCCGCCAAAAGGGTACTTGATCGGGAACCAATGAGCGCTGTATAATTTCTCAGGCCATCGTTTGCTGCGCTTCGTGCCTTCTATCTCCCACTGCCACGGATTCTCGTGAGGCAGAATGGAGCGTATCAGCAGATCCCTGCGCCATATGGCGGGAAACGCACATACGCGCACAAATTGCTCGATATACTCCTCTGCGTACGGAGCGTATTTGCCTGGGCGGTGTATCCTAGAACCGAGGCGCCATTGGAACCTGCCTATCTTGGAATCGTTCTCCATCCAGTCAATGCTGCGATCCATGAACGGTTGATCCACCGGCTGGAAGATAAAGAAGTCGTCAAGCATAAAGAATATGAACGGACTGTTTATCGATTCAAGCGTGCGGATGTTGAGCTCACCCCATGGAGGCGGCGTGCCGGGTTTATAGAACCGGGGACACTGTATATCAAGGCCGGGAAAACTGAACGTCTTTGTTTCGGAAGCGAGTACGATCGGGTACGGGCAGTCCGGCCAATACTTCGCGAACAACGTGAAGAACGGCTTCCACAGGTCGGAGTACGCGTCGCAGCTGGATATATACAGTGTGCAGCGATTATCGAGAGTGACATCCTTCATGGAATTTACACCTGTCTTTTTCTTTTATTATCTTATCCGTCTAGGTTTGGCAAAGCGGCGCCTCGCCGGTCTTGGTGGCCTGGGGCGTACTGCGGTGCTTGGGGGTTGCCGCCTCATGCGCTGCCTCGCCGGTCTTGGCGGCTTGGGGCGTACTGCGGCGGTATTCCTTCTGCGCGGAACGGGGTTTGCGGCGCGAGCCAGCGTACGACTGATCTCGCGGCGGATTCGTTCTGGTCTTTGAGCGGCGGGCACGGTTTGGCGACTGCGATTCCATTGAGCCATGAGCGCGTCTATCTCTTGGTCCAAGGGCAGTTTCCCGTTGCCAGTATTGGCGTACCCTCTTGGGTAAATGCTTACGCTGATGTCGTTCATTTTCAGGACGTTCACGCCGCGAGGGTTCCATTTACCCTTCCACAGCGCGCCACCCCAAGGATACTTGATCGGGTAGCTATACGAGCTGTATAGATTCTCAGGCCATAACTTGCTGCGCTCAGTGCCTTCTCTCTCCCACTGCCACGGGTTCTC
Organism: Oscillospiraceae bacterium; assembly: GCA_031266295.1. GTDB lineage: Bacteria > Bacillota > Clostridia > Christensenellales > Aristaeellaceae > BNUH01. The sequence goes on from JAISBH010000104.1 coordinate 8,648, forward strand.
ATGCGGCAGAATGGAGCGTATCAGCAGATCCCTGCGCCATATAGCGGGAAACGCGCATACGCGCACAGTTCCCGTTAGATACTCCACTCCGTACGGAGCATACTTGTTTGGGGCGCGTATCCTAGCGCCGACGCGCCATTGGAACTTGCCTATCATGGGATCGTTCTGCATCCAGTCCAGGCTGCGATCCATGAACGGTTGATTCACAGGCTGGAAAATGAAGAAGTCGTCAAGCATGAAGAATATAAACTGACTGTCTATCGATTCAAGCGTGCGGATGTTGCGCTCGCCCCATGGCGACGGCTCGTCGGGTTCATAAAATCTAGGACATTGAATATCAAGACCGGGATAGCTGAATGTCTTCGTTTCAGATACCAGCACGATCGGATACGGGCAGTCCGGCCAATACTTCATGAATAACTTGAAGAACGGCTCCCACAGATCGGAATACTTGTCGCAACTGGAGATATACAACGTACAGCGATTATCCATTATATTGCCAGGCATATAATCACCACCTATCTATTACTATTATTCTGCGTGCGTTCGGTAGAGTAATCGCGCTAGGTCTTCCATACCTTTGTTTTGATGCCGCGCCGCTTATAATCCATTGACGCCGCCATATCGCCGCGTGTGCGGTGCAGCCATGGAATTCACACCTAGCTCTAATTACTTTGTTATCTTTCTTTTGTCAGTTATAAGCGATTCTTCCACTGCTTCGTAAGCTGGAGTATCTCGTTGTCCAATGGTTTCTTAACATTGCCGGTTTTCCATTTAGCGATCCCCCTGCGGCGGGTGTTTATGCTAATGTCGTTGATTTTCATGATGTCCAAGCCCAAAGGGTTCCACTTCCCCCTCCACAGCACGCCGCCCCAAGGGTACTTGATAGGGTGATAGGACGTGTTGTACAGCTGCTCGGGCCATGACCTGCTGCGTATCGTGCCCTCACGCTCCCACTCCCACGGACCTTCTTCCGGCAGCATGGAGCGTATCAGCAGATCCCTGCGCCATATGGCGGGAAAGGCGGAGATCCGGTAGGCCCCGTTCAGCGTGTCAACCCCATACGGCGCGTACTTACCCGGCGGGTCTATACTCATGTTGCCTCGCCATTGAAACTCGCCTATCATGGGATCGTTCTGCATCCAGTCCAGGCTGCGATCCATGAACGGTTGATCCACCCGCTCGAAGATGAAGAAATCGTCTAGCATGAAGAATATGAACGGACTGTTTATCGATTCAAGTGTGCGGATGTTGCGCTCACCCCATGGAGACGGCTCGCCGGGGTTATAGAATCTAGGACATTGGATATCCAGACCGGGATAGCTGAACGTTTTCGTCTCGGACGCCAGCACGATTGGATACGGACAGTCCGGCCAATACTTCACGAACAGCGTGAAGAACGGCTCCCACAGATCGGAATACTTGTCGCAGCTGGAGATATACAATGTGCAGCGATTGCCGCGGACTGCTTTTTTCATGGCTTTGTGGTTAAGGCCTGTTCGTAAAATAACGCAGTAGGAACGGAAAAGACGCTACAAGACCCCTGCGTGTTTTTTCGAACAGGCCCTAGCTTAGGGCGCTTGGCCGCTTGCCATTCCTTGTACAGTTCGATCAGTTCGTCGTCCTGAGGCCATAGCCTGCGCTTGAAGGATAGTATACCCCTGCGGCTGAAATCCATCGGTATGCCGTTCATGCGCACTATCGCGCCGCCCTGCTTGCACCACCGGCCGTGCCACAGCACGCCGCCCCAAGGATACTTGATTGGGTAGTATGGGGTGTCATACAGCTTCTCGCGCCATGCCTTACTGCGGACAGTGCCCTTCTTCTCCCATTCCCAAGGGCTTTCACGGGGCTTCATGGACTTGATCAGCGTATCCCTGCGCCAAAGCGCCGGGAACGCGCATACCCTGACATGCTCGCTGCGGCTGACTAATCCGTACGGCGCGTACTTGCCTGGGTTGCTGATCCACGAGCCCCTGCGCCACTGGAACTTGCCGATATCCTGGTCGCTCTCCATCCAGTCGACGCTCTTGGCGATGAACGGTTGATCCGTCGGCGCAAACAGGAAAAAGTCTTCGAGCATGAAGAATATGAACGGTGAATCGATCGATTGCAGCGTCCTTATATTGCGTTCACCCCATGGAGACGGCTCGCCGGGTTGGTAGAACCTAGGACAGTGAATATTAAGACCGGGATAACTGAACGTTTTCGTCTCGGACGCCAGCACGATCGGGTACGGGCAGTCCGGCCAATACTTATTAAATAATATAAAAAACGGTTCCCACAAGTCGGAATACGCGTCGCAGCTGCTGATATACAACGTGCAGCGGTTATCAAGAACATCGGCGGGCAAGTGATTCACATCCTTTTAAAATCTATTGCCGCATGATGGAGAGGTGGTAGGACAAAGGGATAGAGAATAATTCATACATGTCCCACTCGGATATATTATATACCGGGAAGGCGGGAAGCTCTTAGTGGTACAGAGCGTAACCATATCGGCTACTTAAATATTATATGTGTGGCGGTGATTTACGTTACTCTCTCTATATATGACGGCTAATCCCGCCCCTAATCGGCTACGCCAAAGCTTGACGTATCCCACCTATCGCGGTATCCTGAGCTTGAGGGGATGTCTATGCGCAAGACGTTGTCATATCTGGGCAGATACTGGCCGCTGGCTGCGGCGTCGCTCGCCGCGCTGACTGGCGAGGCTGTTTGTGATCTGTTGCAGCC
>JAISBH010000125.1 GCA_031266295.1 Oscillospiraceae bacterium
TGAATCCAAGGAGATCATCTATTGGAACATCGGCACTGAAAATCCGGACAAGGATTACTACCAGTACAGCGTGGATCAGTTCAACGCGAACACCCAAAGCGGCTACACCGTCAGCGCGGTCTCCATACAGAACGACGTCTATAAGGAGAAGCTGATCATCGCCATGTCCTCCGGCGAGGCGCCGGACGTGTACTCCAGCTGGTCCGGCGGGCCGATGATCGAGTACGTCGAGGCCGGTTTCGCGCAGGACATCGACGACCTGGTCAAGGCCAGCCCCATCTACCCCAAACTGATGGACGCCGCTTGGGCGCAGGCCACCTATAAGGGCCGCATCCACGCTGTGCCGATCATGAACATCTCTATCTCGGGCGTTTTCTACAACAAGGAGATATTCGAGAAGTACGGCATTGCGGTGCCGACGACCGTGGCCGAGCTTGAGGCCGCGTGCGACACGTTGGTCGCCAACGGCGTCATACCCTTCGCGCTGGCCAACGCCTCTAAGTGGACCGGCTCTATGTACTTCATGAGCCTCGCGACGCGCTACGGCGGACTCGCCCCGTTCCAGGCCGCGGCGGACGGCAGCGGCTCGTTCGAGGACGCCAGCTATGTATACGCGGGCGAAAAGATCCAGGATTGGGTGAGCAAGGGCTACTTCCCCGAGGGCGTAAACAGCCTCTCCGAGGACGACGGCCAGGCCAAGCAGCTGATGTACCAGGAAGCCGCCGCGATGCTGCTGTGCGGATCGTGGTACGCCGGCACGTTCCTGTCGGACAGCCCTGAATTCTACCAGAAGATAGGCTGGTTCAGCTTCCCGAAGGTAGATGGATCGGACGCCGACACATCGATTCAGATAGGCACGACGGGCGACCAGTTCCTGCAGCTCAACTGCACGGGCGAGAAGCTCGACGCGGCGTTCGAGTTCGTCTCCTACTTCTCCAACGACGATTCGATTGAGCTGCTCGCCAGCAGCAACAAGATCCCCGCGACCAAGAACGCGGATACCTTTGAGTGGGATCCCGTTTCCCAGCTGATCCTGGAGGCTTGCATGAACGCCTCCGCCACTCAGCTGTGGTACGACCAGTACCTGCCGCCGGCAGTGGCCGAGGTGCACAAGGATACCTCGCAAGAATTGTTCGGTCTGACGATGACCCCGGAAGCGGCCAACGCGAAGCTGCAGGAAGCCATGCAGGCATACCTGAATAAGTAATGGTCGGCTGATGGTTATACTGCGGCTGGTAATGCTCAAGTAAACAAACTGCGGGGTTAGGGCTTCACCCTAACCCCTGTTTAGGAGTGACTGATATGACGACCGCCCGCCGCCCAACGCTCCAACTCCAACGCCAAAGCCAGACCTGGACGGCGGCGGCCGTGTTCCTCGCGCCCGTGCTGATACTGCTGGGCATATACATCGCCTACCCGATCGTCAACTCGTTCCAGATCAGCACGCTGAAGTGGAACGGCATCAGCGCCGAACGGACGTTCATCGGGCTTGCCAATTGGAAACAATTGGCGGCGGACCGCGGCTTCTGGCTGGCGTTCCGCAATAATATCTCCATAATGGTTCTGTCGGTCCTCGTGCAGCTGCCGATCGGATTGGCCCTGGCCACGTTCCTGGATTTCGGCGGGCGCAGGATGAACGTATTCAAGGTGCTATGGTTCGTACCGCTGCTGATGAGTTCGGTCGCGGTAGGATTCCTGTTTCGATACGCGCTGGCGACGAACGGCGGCATCATCTCGACCATCTCCAAGGCCTTCGGCGGCAAGAACATCGACCTGCTGGGCAGCCCGACCAAAGCGCTGTACACGGTGATCGGCGTTATCTGCTGGCAGTTCGTGCCGTTTTATATGGTATACTTCATGGCCGCCTATACGGGCATGTCATTTGATATATACGAGGCCGCTATCATCGACGGCGCGACGCGCGGCCAGTACTTCTGGCGGATCGCGCTCCCGCTGCTGACGCCCAGCATCAAGAGCGCGGCGATACTGTCGATGGTCGGATCGCTGAAATACTTCGACCTGATATATGTGATGACCGGCGGCGGTCCCGGCACCGCCACGGAGATTATGGCGACATACATGTATCGTTACAGTTTTAAGAACTTCAACATGGGCTACGGCTCGACGATAGCCTGCGGGATGTTCATACTAATAACGGTGATCGCGCTGGCCACCATGCGGCTGATCAACCAAGGAGGCGACCGCGCATGACACGCACAAACGCCGCGCGCAAGAACCCATCCCCGGCCATACGCGACGCAGTCGGCGGCGGTTCACGCCTCAAAAGCCGCGTCAGCTGGACTATCGCGTTCATACTGGCGTTCGCGTGGCTGGCGATCGCGTTCATGCCGTTCGTATTCATGGCCATCAACGCGTTCAAGGGCAAGTTTGAGATGCTGGTCAAGGGCGTCTTCGAGCTGCCCGAGTCGTGGTATCCGGCCAACTTCATAGAGGCTCTGACGGGCGGGTATTGGTCGTTCTTCAAGAACAGCGTGATCGTCGTGGCGGTCTCGCTGACCGCGCTGCTGTTCATATCGGCGTGCGCGTCGTATCCGCTGGCGAGGTTCCGGTTCGCGCTGGCCAAGCCGCTGTACGGCCTGATCGTCGCGTGCATGAGCATTCCGATTCATATAACGCTGATACCGGTATTCAAGCTGACCACCCAGATGGGCATATACGATACGATATGGGCGATGATCGGGCCGTACATCGCGTTCGCCGTTCCCATATCGGTATTCATACTGACCAGCTTCATGGCCGCTATACCGCGCGAGATCGAGGAGAGCGCGGAGATCGACGGCTGCGGTAAGTACCGCATGTTCTTCAGCATCATACTGCCGCTGTCCACGCCGGGACTGTCCACGCTGGCGATATACAACGGCGTGAACATGTGGAACGAATTCATATTCGCTTACACGCTCACCCAGTCCCAGAAAAATCAGACCCTCCCTCTAGCGATATGGCAATTCCAGGGACAGTATTCGATGAACACGCCTATGATAATGGCCGTGCTGACGCTGACCGTGCTGCCGATGATACTGCTGTTCATCGTGTTCCAGGATAAATTGGTGAAAGGCTTGACGGCGGGGGCAATTAAAGGATAGTAATTAATTCCATCTCCAGGGTAAACACTGCTAGTCCCGCAGCATATATATCCCCCATCGGTGTATGGGAGGGTATTCCATTGAGCGAGACTATAGCGCCGCATATTCGCGGCTTCAACGATTCGGAACTGAGGGATACCCCCGCGTTCAATCCGAACGGGTATATTTATTTCCCTGAATTGTTTTTCGACAGGCCTGGCGAATACATATTCAAGATCAAGGCGCTTACTCCCAACGATGGCGGTTGGATCGCCGACGGCGAGACATTCCGGGTTCTGGTGCGCGTTAGCGAATCTTCGTCCAGAATGGGTGCGCTGGACGCCGCCGTCGAGTATCCCGACGGTTTTCCCGAGTTCGTCAACGTATACGAATACCAATCGAAAGATAAGGCGCAGCAGCTGTCCCGGCCATCCCGCAAACCCCATGCACAAGTCCCGTCAACATCAACCGCTAAACCTTCGCGCAAGAATCCCATTCGCGTCAACCCTGACGATACCATCAAGCGTGATCGACCCGCTCCTACCAACAAGCCCATCAAGCGAGCCAGACTTACCAGCGGCAGCAGCGTCAATCGCAGCTGGTCCGGCTATTCTAGTCAACCTCTCACGTATAACCGGCCCTCCGCATCCGGTAGCACATACTCGACAGGCGTGATGGCGGGAGGCAATCCGCAGGGCAGCCGGCCGATTGATTACGCGATTATATTCCGTGACGTCCGGGCAAGCCAGCGTCCTTCCGCTATGCACAGTTACGGGCTTTACGCCGCGAACGGCTCGCTGGCCGCAACCGCGTCGTCATTCGACGGCAGCATGATGTTCCAGCCGATTCGCTTCACCGCGCCGGGTTCGTATGTGTATATCATCCGCGAGATGGCGGGACTTGGTAGCGGTCTGACCATAGACAATTGGGAGCGGCGCGTCGTCGTCACGGTGACGGCGGATCAGTATGGGAACCTGCTCGCCGCTCAAACCAGCGACATTAGGAGGTAGCGCGGATGGCGGTTGGACAGATCGTTTCTTCTCAATGCGTCGAACTCAAAAGGGTGATCGCCAGCACCGAGTGCTTCTCGAGTCTTTCCGCGGTCAGGATGACGTGG
>JAISBH010000127.1 GCA_031266295.1 Oscillospiraceae bacterium
ACGATGGTCCAGGCGAAGCCTGGTCAGGATTCGAAAGGGCGGATAGCCCTTCGCAGGGTACCGGGACAGAGTCCCGTAAACCCCCGTTTTACCCCCATCGGGGGGAAGGGGGGCGTTCCTCGTTCCCCCGTTCCATCGTTCCAAACCTGCGCCCCGCCAACGATAATACTGTAATGGAATAGTCATCTTACACTATAGTGGCGGGGCGCCACAAACTTAAAGCGCATTCGGTTCGCAAACCGAACAGCGTCCCGCCGCAGCAGACAGCCGACGCTAACGCCGCGCAACCTTCCCCATCCCCACACTACCCCAACCACTCTACCGCCAGCGCGACTACTCCGCGTTTCAGCCCCGCTGGCCGTATGTAGCGTTGGCGCCATGCTTGCGTTCATAATGCTTACGTCGAAGTGGTTCGTCCAGCTTCTTTAGTGATTCGTGGAGGCTAGTGGCCCCTTGCTCGTACTGCAGATGCGAAATGCGCGCGCACTGCTCTAATATCATCATATGCTCCACGGAATCGACGGCGTTTTTGCCCCATGTAAACGGGCCGTGCTGACGCACCAATACGGCAGACGTGCCGGACGGATCGCGGCTGCGGAACGCCTCGATGATCACATCGCCGGTAGCGGCCTCGTAGGCCTCGTCGACCTCCTGCGCTGTAAGATGGCGCGTAACAGGGATCTCGCCGTCAAACGTATCCGCATGGGTTGTGCCCAGACACGGTATCGCCCGTGCCGCCTGGCTCCATACGGTCGCGTATGTTGAATGCGCGTGACACACGCCGTTCACATCCGGCCAAGCCTGATACAGTTTAAGGTGGGTGGGCGTATCCGACGATGGATTCAACCTACCCCACACCTTCTCGCCCGTCTCCAGCGACAGCACGGCGATATCGTCTGCGGTCATGCGGTCATACGGCACGCCACTGGGTTTGATCGCGAACACATCCGCTGCACGATCCGCCTCGCTGACATTTCCCCAGGTGAGTATTACCAGACCGCTGCGCGCCAGCAGCAGGTTCGCTTCCAGCACACGCTGGCGCAGTTCCCTGTATTCATTGGATTCATTCATGCCGCTCACCTCCGTTGTATTAACTTAACTCAGATCCTATTAACCCAATTCAATTCAGCTCATCCAGCGCTAGGCCGAAGCTCGGCGCGTATTCCTTCATAAACAGGTCCACTTCAGGCATGGCCAGCGCGCGCACCTTCTTCAGTGTGGCCGCCGAGGCTTTACGGAATTCCTCATTGCCGACGGCCAGTTCCTCGACGCACTTGAGATGCGCGGCGAGGTTGTCGGCGGCCTTGACGACGCGCCACTCGTCCGACGACGGATCAGGCTGGATGATCGCGCGGTAATAGCCGGACAGCGGCGCGGGCACCATGCTGAGCAGCTTCTCCTGCGAGGCGCGCTCAATCTCTCGGTGCGCGGCGGCAATGCCTGGGTTGAAGTACTTGATGGGCGTGGCGATGTCGCCGGTGATGACCTCCGACACGTCGTGATACAACGCGAGCGCGGCGCAGCGGTCGGGATTCACATGGCCGCCGAACGACTCGTTGCGAATGACGGCCAGCGCGTGCGCGAGAATCGCGGTCATCGCGGCGTGTTCGAGATCGTTTTCCGGCAGGCTGTTGCGCATAAGGCTCCAGCGGCGGATGTGCCGCATCCGCGATATGTACGCGAAAAAATGATGCAATTGGCACCCCTTGCGATAATCGGCAGTCGATAACCGATAATGATAAACCTATTTTACACCATATGACATGCGTTGACAATCCGCACGGATCGTGGTACCATGCTCGTAACCGCTGGGGGCGCCGAAAGGCTGAGATGGCGAAAGCCTGTCCCTTGGAACCTGTGTAGGTAATCCTACCGTAGGGAAGCGCCGCACGATCAATGGTGGTTGTTGATAATACACCGCCGACAATCGAGGGGACAGCTTCCCGCACGCGCGTGCCGCATGCGGGATTTTTGTTTGGGAGGAATGTCTATGTTCGCGAAGTTTGCGGAAATCTCCGGAGCGGTATGGGGTGCGCTGGCCGCGATTGTGCTGATCGGCGCGGGATTGATCGTGTTCATGAAGGGGCGAGGGCAGCTGCGTTCCCCGCGCACGCTGGCCATAGGCGCGCTGTGCGTGGCGCTGGCGTTCGTCCTGTCAAGCGTGAGACTGTTCAGAATGCCGCAGGGAGGAAGCGTAACGCCCGCCTCCATGCTGCCAATACTAGCGTTCGCGTATTACTTCGGGCTTGCGCCGGGATTATTAGCGGGCGTAGCGTATGGATTGCTAGGATTGCTGCAGGATTTCTGGATACTGAATGTGTGGCAGATGCTCCTGGATTATCCGATTGCGTTCGGAATGCTCGCGCTTTCCGCACTGTTTAGGAGGATGCCAGAGCAGTATGGATTTTTGCTTGGGATAGCGGCGGGGATCGCGGGACGGTTCGTCAGCTCGGTGCTGTCGGGGGTAGTATTCTTTAGCGAGTATGCGGGCGCGATGAATCCTTGGCTGTATTCGGCGGGGTATAATGGATCATACCTGCTTCTGGAAGCGGTGATTTGTATTGCGATCGCCGCTATTCCAGCGGTGAAGGGTATGCTGAAACGTATCGCAGAGGCGTAGGGTTGGAGGTTGGGTTGGGTTGGGTTGGGTTGGGTTGCGTCGCGTGAGCATCGGCTGTACGCTGCGGCGGGACGCTGTCCGATCTGCGGATCGAATGCGCTTTAAGTTTGTGGCGCCCCGCCACTATGATGTTAGTTGACAACCTCCTTATGGCATTATCACTGGCGGGGCGCAGGAATGATGGCTTCGATTTCGCCGATGATAACTGACACGATGCGTTGGGGAACGCCCCCCTTCCCCCCGATGGGGGGTAAAACGGGGGTTTCGGGACTCTGTCCCGGACCCTGCGAAGGGCTATCCGCCCTTTCGAATCCTGACCAGGCTTCGCCTGGACCATCGTTTGCACACAAGCCAT
>JAISBH010000178.1 GCA_031266295.1 Oscillospiraceae bacterium
GGGGGCGATGAGGGTTGTCGGTTACGATGTGGTTTGCACTTAGGGGAACCGGTTGCGTTCCGGCACAGACTATCCAGGTACAACAGGCAGTCCGAAGCCGATGGAATGTGTATCACGATGGTCCAGGCGAAGCCTGGTCAGGTTTCGAAAGGGCGGATAGCCCTTCGCAGGGTATCGGGACAGAGTCCCGTAAACCCCCGTTGTACCCCCCATCGGGGGGAAGGTGGGAGTGTTCCCCAACGCATCGTGTTAGTTATCAGCGGTGAAATCGAAGCCCTTACTCCCGCGCCCCGCTATTAAAAATGCCAAAAAGGAATAATCATCTCTCATCATAGTGGCGGGGCGCTAGTAACTTAAAGCGCATTCGGTTCGCAAACCGAACAGCGTCCCGCCGCAGCGGACAGCCGAGTATTACATAATGCTGGTCTGCACATGCATCTGCGCAACAATTCCAAATTTAAAATTGCCGACATCCGTGTTATACTGATTGACAATATTGAGGACTGCCGCGCGGCACATCCGCCGACCGCAAACAAGGGGAGTGAACGTATGGGCGCATACGCGACGACGTTGACCCAAAGGATTGCCCGATACCTGAACGACAACGCCGATTTGCCCGGCATATCCTCGACTGAATTGCGTGCGCGTGTCCACATCGGCTTGTCCGTCGAGGCGTATGTGCCCGCCATTGTTCAAGATTACATCGACCGCGAGCGGCTATACAGCCCTCCACCGACGTTGCCGCGCGCCGATATGGTAATGATTCTCAAGGAAACACTTTCACCGCAACAATTCAAACACTCTCTGTCGGTCGAGCGCAAGGCTGCCGAGCTGGCGCGCATCCATAATATCCCTCAAGATAAGGCCGCGCTTGCAGGATTGTTACACGATTGCGCGAAATACTTATCACTGGAAGATATGCGCGCGGAAGCCACTCGGCTTGGAGTCGAGACTGACGCTGGACGCTGGGACGGCGCCGAGCTGCTGCACTCGATAGTCGGCGCGGCAATGCTGCGCGAGCGCTTCGGCGTGACCGACCCGGACATATTGAGCGCCGTACGGTGGCACAATACTGGTCGCGCTGGTATGTCCGCGCTGGATACGGCAGTGTATCTGGCCGATAAGATCGAGGACGGCCGCGCGGCGTATCCGGGTTTGGACGACGTGCGCGCGCTGGCCGAAACCGATCTTGTAAGAGCCGCGATATTGAGTATGCGCGGCAATGTCGGGTACATCGCCGCGCGCGGGCTTACGCTGCATCCGGACACGCAGGACGCGCTGTCGTATCTGGGTTCGATCGCCCGGCCGTGACCATATCCGCCGACCGCAAACAAAGGGGAGTGAATGTATGGACGCATACGCAATGACATTGACCCAAAGGATCGCCCGGCACCTGGACGACAAGCGCGCTGAGGACATCACTGCGCTGGACGTCACGCACCTTACGATCATCGCGGACGCGATGGTTATCGCCTCGGCGCGTTCCGCGCTGGCCGTGCGCGCGCTGTACGAGTCGCTCACTGAGGCACTGGAAGCAGAGGGCATCGTTCCGCGCCGTAAGGAAGGCGCCGCCGAGGGACGCTGGATCGTCGCGGATTTCGGGCACGTGATCGTTCACCTGTTCCACGAGCAGGAACGGGCGTATTACAACCTGGAACGGTTGTGGGCGGACGGAACAAATAAGCTTGAGATAGATTTATCCGATTAACCGCTGCGTGAATTATGGAACCTGTGTGAACTGCGCTGAACTGTTGAAAACCGCCGCGCCCGCGCTTGTCCGGACGCTTCTTACCTGTTATAATCAGTGTGTTGCGCTGAATTTTACAAGGGCTTAAAGGAGTGTGCGATATGAACAAAATGACGATCGAGGACGTCTCCTGGGAAGGCAAAAAGGCGCTGGTGCGCTGCGATTTCAACGTGCCTCAGGATGAAAAGGGCCGCATCACTGACGATACGCGCATCACGGCGGCGCTGCCGACCATTGAATACCTGCTGGATCACGGCGCCAAGCTGATACTGTGCTCCCACCTGGGACGCCCGAAGGGGAAGGTCGATCCGAAATACTCGCTCGCGCCTGTCGCGACGCGCATTACCCAGCTGCTGGGCAAGACGGTTCCGCTGGCGTCCGACGTAGTCGGCCCGTCCGCAAAGGAGCTGGCCGCGAACCTTAAGAACGGCGAGGCTATACTGCTGGAGAACCTGCGCTTCCACGCCGAGGAGGAGAAGAACGTCCCCGAGTTTGCCAAGGAACTGGCGGATCTGGCTGAGATATACGTCAACGACGCTTTCGGCACCGCTCATCGTGCGCACGCTTCGACAGAAGGCGTTACCCGTTACCTAAAGCCCGCCGTCGCCGGTTTCCTGATCAAGAAGGAACTGGATGTGATGGGCAAGGCGCTCGAGAATCCGGAGCATCCGTTCGTCGCTATACTGGGTGGTAAGAAGGTATCCGACAAGATCGGCGTAATTCGCAACCTGCTGGACAAGGTGGACGTACTCTTGATCGGCGGCGGCATGGCCTATACATTCCAGAAGGCGCTGGGCGGCAAGATCGGCAAGTCGCTGCTTGAGGAGGATAAGGTTGAACTGGCGCGCGAATTGATGGAGAAGGCCGCGCATAACGGCGTGCGGCTCGTGCTGCCTATCGACAACGAGGCGGCCAGCGAATTCAGCAACGACGCTTTGCATATAACAGTGCACTCACATGACATCCCGGATGGATTCGAGGGCATGGACATAGGCCCGAAGACCCGAGTGATATTCGCCGCCGAGATCAGTCGCGCGAAGACGGTCGTATGGAATGGGCCGATGGGCGTGTTCGAGTTTGATACCTTCGCGGCGGGCACGCGCGAGATAGCACGCGCTATAGCGGACTGCACCGGCGTGACGATCGTTGGCGGCGGCGACAGCGCGGCGGCGGTAGAACAGATGGGCTTCGCGAAGAAGATCACCCACATCTCTACCGGCGGCGGCGCGTCGCTGGAGTTCCTCGAGGGTATCGAACTGCCCGGCGTAGCCGCGCTGACCAACAAGGAGTAATCCGTGCGCAAGAAACTGATAGCCGGGAACTGGAAGATGAATAACACGCCCGCCGAGGCTAAGGCGCTGATAAACTCCGCGCTGCCGCTGCTCAAGGGCGCGGCGTGCGATGTTGCCATGTGTGTGCCGGCGGTGGACTTGGCGATAGCGAGCGAGCTTCTTAGCGGCAGCGGCGTTATGCTGGGCGCGCAGAATATGCACTGGGCATCGGCGGGCGCTTACACCGGCGAGTTGTCGGCGGCGATGCTGCTGGCCGTCGGCGCGTCATGCGTCATATTGGGACACAGCGAGCGCCGTCAATACTTCGCCGAAACGGATGAGACGGTTGGTAAGAAAACCCGCGCCGCGCTCGCGGCGGGATTGCTGCCCGTCGTGTGCGTCGGCGAACTCAAAGAGGAACGCCTTGGCGGCCAGACCGATAAGGTCGTCACGCGGCAGACGCGCGTCGCGCTCGATGGCCTTACATCCGAACAGACCATAAGTCTCGTCGTCGCCTATGAACCGGTGTGGGCGATTGGGACGGGCTTAGTCGCCACTGACGAACAGGCGAACGAGACTATCGGCGTAATCCGCAGCGTTATAAAGGATATGTTCGGCGAATCGACGGCAAACGCGGTTCGCATCCTCTACGGCGGCAGTATGAACGCCGCCAATGCGGCGGGACTCCTTGCGCAGCCTGAGATCGACGGCGGGCTGATCGGCGGCGCAAGCCTCAAGGCGAATGATTTCGCGGCGATCGTTAAAGCGGCGTCATAGCGGCGTCATAATACCGACACGGACGCCCATATATTATCAGCCGTCAAGGGCAGAACGGATACCGTCCGATCTTGACGGCTGTAACTCATTGTCGCTGTAACACCAATATTTATTGAATCGAGGGCGAACATGCCGCAATACATCGCGCTGCGCGACACGCCGTTCACAACTGAGCAAGACGAGGCGCTTGCCTCAATCATCAGGTCTGGCGGTTACGAACCTATATTCATGGCCGGGGATGAAACGCCGAACGGATTCCCTTGGGATGAATGCGTAGCCCTGATGGGCGCGTTTTCAAAGGACTGCATATCAATGATGCCCCGTCTGCGCTGGATCCAGATGGCGTGGGCGGGCGTGGACTCGTTGCGCGGCGCGGTGTATCCCGGCCCGGATACCGTGCTGTGCAATGCGTCGGGTGGCTATGGCCCCGTGATAGCGGAGTATCTGCTGGGCGCGGCGCTGATGCTGCTGCACAATTTCGACGCGTATATACGGGCGCAAGGCCGCAGGGAGTGGGAGCGGATCGGTGTAACGCGCTCGCTGTACGGCGGCACGGTTGTGGTGATCGGGCTGGGCGATATAGGCGGGCGGTTCGCGCGCTACGCTAAGGCGCTGGGCGCGACCGTGCTGGGGGTTCGTCGTACGAGGAACGCGCCGCCGGAGGGCGTCGACGAGTTGATACCATATGGGCAACTGATAGACGCGCTGCCCCGCGCTGACGTTGTGGCGATGACGCTGCCCGCCACGGATGAAACCGCCGGATTGTTCAGCGCGAGGCACGTCGCCGCGATGAAGCCAGACGCGGTATTCCTCAACACCGGTCGCGGCGTTACGGTCGACGAGGACGCACTGATACGCGCGCTGAGTTCGCGTTCGATAGCGGGCGCGGTGTTGGACGTCGTTCGAACGGAGCCGCTGCCGCGCGATAATCCGTTGTGGACGTTGGACAACGTGGTGATAACGCCGCACATTTCAGGACGCATGGATGATCCGACGAACGCGATGCTGATATACCAGATATTTGAGGATAACCTGCAACGATTCCTCAATGGGCAGCCGCTACGCAACGTAGTGGATCGCGCGCGCGGGTATTGACGTGCGTATTAATGAATCCGGAGGCGCCGACAATGAATAACGCGAATGATAACACATTAGACCTGTACCGAGCGCGCCGCCGCGAGTCCACTGCCGTCGTTACCGTGCTGGGCCGCGACCAGAAGGGGATTATCGCGAAGGTTTCCGCCGTGCTCTATGAATATGGCGTAAATATCCTCGATCTCAGTCAGACCGTGATTGGCGACGTGTTCAACATGGTGATGCTCGTGGATGTAGGATCAGGCGACTTCAACGCGATCCAAACACGGCTAGAGACGCTGGGCGAGACCATCTGCCAGCAGATACGAATCCAGCGCAGCGCGATATTCGACGCTATGCACAGGGTATAGGAGGCGGCTATGATTGATCCG
>JAISBH010000270.1 GCA_031266295.1 Oscillospiraceae bacterium
AGGTGCATCATGCACACCGAACAGGCGTACATGGCGTCGAGTATGAAATCCCTGTCGGACACCGCGTCCAGACTATTCGCGCTAACCCGCGAGAAGCCCAGCAGCTGCGCGACCCTCCGCCGGTTCAGCGGGTATGTCGTCCCGGCCAGCGCGCCGCTGCCCAGGGGCATCACGTCCGCCGACTCTCGCGCGCGCCCAAACCGCTCGATGTCGCGCAGCGTCATTTCGACATAGGCCATCATATGATGCGCCAGCGTGACAGGCTGCGCGCGCTGCAGGTGCGTGTAACCCGGCATGATCGATTCGGTGTGTTTCTCCGCGATTGATATGAGCGTTTCCGCCAGCGTTTTCAGCCGCGCGATCGTCGAACCGCACGCCTCCTTGACATACATGCGCGTGTCGAGCGCGACTTGATCGTTCCGGCTGCGGCCCGTATGCAGACGCTTGCCCGCCTCGCCGATGCGCTCGGTCAGCAGCGCTTCCACATTCATGTGGATATCTTCGGCGTCAACGCGCCACTGGATCCTCCCGGCGTCCGCATCGGCGAGTATGCCTCGCAGACCATC
This sequence comes from Oscillospiraceae bacterium, assembly GCA_031266295.1. GTDB lineage: Bacteria > Bacillota > Clostridia > Christensenellales > Aristaeellaceae > BNUH01. The sequence goes on from JAISBH010000270.1 coordinate 567, forward strand.
CACAATCGACTTGGAATCCGCGTCCGATATGATCCCCTGCTCGCCCAGCATCACCGCGTGCGCGATCGACCCCTGAATATCCTGGCGGTACAGCCGTCGATCGAACCTGATCGACGCGTGGAAATCGTCCATCCACGCGTCGGTCTCCTGATCAAACCTGCCGCCCCACAGCTTCACGCTGCCGGCCTGACTATTACTCATCGCTTTATTCCCTCGGAACAGTATACCTATTCCTCTTATCCCTCTTATTCCGCAGCTTCGACGCGCTGCTTCGTCATTGCAGCGACCTTCAGCGGCAGTCCGAACAGGTTGATAAACCCCTCGCTGTCCTTATGGTTATACAGCTCCTTGCTGTCGCCGAATGTGGCTATAGCCTCGCTGTATAGCGAGTACGGCGACTTCACGCCCGCCGGGATGATGTTGCCCTTGAGCAGCTTCAGCTTGACCTCGCCGGTAACGGTCCGCTGTGTGGATTCGACAAACGCGTCCATCGCCTCGCGCAACGGCGTATACCAGCAGCCGTCATACACCAACTCGGCGTAGCGCAACGCCAACTGCTCCTTGTAATGCGCCGTCGCGCGATCCAGCGTGATCGACTCCAGCTCACGATGCGCTTCGTACAACAGCGTGCCGCCTGGGGTTTCGTACACGCCGCGGCTCTTGATGCCGACGAGACGGTTTTCGACCAAATCGGCGACGCCGACGCCGTGTTTCGCGCCGATCTCATTGAGCTTCTCTATCAGCGAGACGGGAGCGAGGCTCTCGCCGTTTACGGCGACGGGGTCGCCCTTATCGAACGTGATGGAGACGGTCTCCGGCGCGTCAGGCGCATCCTCGATCCTGTTGCATATCATCAGCAGATCGGCGGGCGGCGCGTTCCATGGATCCTCAAGATCCGCGCCCTCGTGACTCAAGTGCCACAGATTGCGATCCATCGAGTACGGCCGATCCTTCTTGACGGGCACGTCGATGCCGCGTTCCTGCGCGTAGGCCAACTCATCCTCGCGGCTCTTGAGTTCCCACACGCGCCACGGCGCGATTATCTCCATGAACGGCGCGAACGCCTTAACGGTCAGTTCAAACCTCACTTGATCGTTGCCCTTGCCCGTCGCGCCGTGGCAAATAGCGTCGCAGCCTTCGCGCACCGCTATCTCGACCAGCCGCTTGGCGATCAGCGGCCGCGCGAAGCTGGTGCCCAGCAAATACTTGCCTTCGTAGACCGCGCCCGCCTTCAGCGTGGGGTATATAAAGTCCGTCACGAACTCCTCGCGCAGATCCTCTATGAACAGTTTCGCCGCGCCGGTGCGCTTCGCTTTCTCGTGCAGCGGCTCGAGTTCGTCGCCTTGACCGACGTCGGCGGCCATGCAGATCACGTCGCAGTCGTAGTTCTCCTTCAGCCACGGTATGATGATAGAGGTATCCAGTCCGCCGGAATATGCCAGCAGTATCTTGCGCATAGCCATGTCTATTCCTCCGTTTGAATATTAATTCATTTTCAATGTCCATATTAACATATTATACGTCAAAAGTCAAGTGGTACGCATATTTATTCAATTAGTACACCTTGCGCCGCCTCTTCCTCGCCTGCGAATCCCCCGAACACCTCGTTCAGATCAATCCGGCAGCCGTCGAGCGACGACGCCTGGATCTCGCCGTCGTCCACGCCATACTGCTGGCCGACATATTGTTTATCCTTTAACAGATAAACATGAACCTCCTTGTAGTCAGGAAGAACCATCCAGTATTCCTGCACCCCGGCGTCGCGATACAGGTTGAACTTACGCAGCGCGTCCCGCGATCCCGTACTGCGCGAGCGCACCTCAATCACCATGTCGGGCGCGCCGTCGCATCCCCAGGATTTCAGCTTTTTTCGGTCACAGATAACACTGACGTCGGGCTGGACGACGTCCCGGTTCGACAGCTTCACGGTATAGGGAGCCGGTCTGACGACACATGACTTGCCCGCCAGGCAGTTGCCGATCAACCTGCACAATTCCTGAACGACCGCCTGATGCGCGCCGCTGGGAGCCGCCATGCTATAGGCGGCGCCGTCTATGATCTCAAACCGATCGTCCTCAGCGGTCGCCAGGTAGTCCTCAAACGTCCACTCACGCGGCGTGTCAACAGATGTCTGCATTGGCGTCCTCCCAAAACACTACTTTATCCGCCGTCGTCCACGCCGATATTATACCCATCTTTGCGCGACTTTACAAGACGGTCGAGGCCGCGCAGCATGTGGGAACCATGAGACGTATAAGTCGTCTAATAAAAACCGCCTGTATCGCGAAAAGGTAAATCTTACCGCTTTG
>JAISBH010000278.1 GCA_031266295.1 Oscillospiraceae bacterium
AGCATACGTTCCCTATCACGCTGCGCTGCATAAGCAGGTTGAATTGCTGGAACACCATGCCCATAGACCTGCGCGCCTCATACAACTCCCGCCGCGACAGCTTGCCCAGTTCACGACCCGCGAACAGTACGCCGCCGCTGGTCGGCTCTTCCAGATAATTCACGCAACGCGCCAGCGTACTCTTACCTGCGCCGCTCTTGCCTATCAGCCCGAATATCTCACCCTCGTTTATCGAGAGGCTTACGTCCTCAAGAACGATCTCTCCCTGCGCAAACCGCTTGGTTAGTCCGCGCAGCTCCAATATTACAGCCAAATTATCATTCACACCAATCATGCGCGGCGTTCCCGCGCTTCCAATTCGACAATTTTATCCAATCGCGGCTGATGCCTCGGCTCAAACCTCGCGTCCAGCCACTCGTCCAGTATCATCTTCGCGGCTTCCTCGCCGACGACACGCGCGCCCAGCGCCAGCGCGTTCGCGTTATTGTGTCTACGCGACATGCGCGCGGTATATGGATCGCTCACAGCGGCACACCGTATGCCCGCGATCTTGTTCGCTGTGATTGACATGCCCATGCCCGTACCGCACACGAGTACCGCCGCGTCCGTCTCACCCGAACGCACTGCGCGGCACGCGCTTTCGCCGAACTCGTTGTAGTCCACGCGGCCCTTGCTGAACGCGCCATAATCGACTGCGTCCAATCCGCGCCCGCGCACATGCGCCATTAGCGTTTCCTTTAGCGCAAACCCCGCGTGATCGCACGCGAAACCGATCTTTCTAATGCCGCTCATAGAATTCTTCCTCAACCGCGTCGAATGCGGCGTCCAGATCACGTTCCGCTTCGTCCCTGCAGAACAGAGAGGTGCCCAGCACAAACAGATCAGTACCCGCAGCCTTCAGCGGCTGGAATGTCCTCGCGCCGCATCCGCCGTCCACTTGGATCACGTAGCTAAGTCCTTCGCGCTCGCGGAAATCACGCGCCTCCCTGATCTTCGCAAGCATCTGCGGAATGAACGGCGAGCCTGCATAACCGATATCCACCGACATGATGGTCAGCAACCGCGCGCGTTCCAGCAGATGCTTGACGCTGCCGATCGTCGTCGCCGGACACAGCGCGAGGCCGGTCTGGCATCCAAGCGCCTCGATCCTATCAAACAGCCGGAATGCGCTGTTCGATATGGTCTCTGCGTGCAGGGTGATTATGCTGGCTCCCGCCTGGGCGAACGGTTCAATCCACTTGGAGGGATCGGTCGTCATCAAGTGTGCGTCCAACTGTATATCGGTCACGCGGCGAAACACGCGAACCATGTCGGGCGACAAAGTCAGGTTCGGCGCGAAGTGCCCGTCCATCACGTCCACATGTCCGAACGCCGCGCGACGTGAAACCACCTCAAGCTGTTCCTTTATCCGCAAGAAATCCAAGCACATCAGCGACGGAGCGGCCCATTCACAGCGAGCCCGCGCCGATTGCGCTTGCCCATCACGCGCGCTACGCCCAGCCTGTTCTGTCTGATCCATCAACACCTATCACCCTTCCGGCGCAATCAGTTCAATCCCCTTCTCCTGAAGTCTGCGCGGCCATGGTTCTGGCGGCGGCGCGTCCGTCACGATCCACGACGCGGCGGGCAGCGCAGCGATACGCGCGAACGCCCGTCGGCCAAACTTGCTCGAATCGACCAGAAACGCCGCCTTATCCGCACAGTTCAGGAACGCGCGCTTGATAGCGGCGTCTGCCTCGTTTGTATCGGTAAATCCGATCTCCGCGTCCAATCCCTTGCACGACATCACGGCCAGGTTCACGTGAAACCCGCCGATCATCCGTTCCGCCTGCGGTCCGACGAACGCCAGCGCACTGCCCTTGAGCGCGCCGCCCGTGGCGAGTATCGTCCAATCGGTCTTTCCAGCCAGCTCGGCGAGTATCTCCATGGAGTTGGTGATTAACGACAGCCGACGCCGCGAAGCCAGCGCCCGGGCCACGAACAGTGCGCTCGTGGATGCGTCCAGCGCGAGGCTTTCTCCGTCAGGGATGCGCTCGCCGATCAAACCGGCCATTGTACGCTTGCTTTCCACTTGCGTATGGCGGCGAACTTGGTAAGGCAATTCCGTCTGCGTGCCGTCAGCCCTTACCGCGCCGCCGTATGTTCGCCTCGCGAAACCCTCCTGTTCCAGCCGCTCCAGGTCGCGCCGGATGGTTTCCTCCGTGACCTGATACTCGCGGCTCAACCCCGACACAAGCACATTGCCAGCACTCATCAGCCTAGATAGTATCTGTCCGCGCCGCTCAAGCGCCAGCATCGCGTCACTCCCATTCGGGTTGCTTGTTTGCGGGTTGGTCATCCTTAAACCGATATACAAATTTAATTTTACCTTTTATGGTGCGCCACGTCAATGTTTATCAGTCTGCGGCCCAGGGCGTGTTCGCGAAAAATTGAACTACAATTAATACATAATGAGTTGAAGATTACTGAGAAAAGGAGGAAAATTGTGGATGAGGTGATTGAAGTGAGGTTCCTGATACGGCGATTGAAAAAGCTTGAGGATGGAAGGCAACCCTGGAAAACAAAATACCCGTTGTATGAAATCTTGGCC
>JAISBH010000280.1 GCA_031266295.1 Oscillospiraceae bacterium
TAGTGGCGGGGCGCCACAAACTTAAAGCGCATTCGGTTCGCAAACCGAACAGCGTCCCGCCGCAGCGACTCGTGCGGCATCCCAGGCACATTTGTGGAATTCTAAATTTGGAATTGCTGGATTAAAGCTCAAACGCCTTGGCTTTCTGCCTTCCGCTCAGGTAAAATAAACCTATGCATACCGTTGAAGGAACTATGTACGCCCAGTGCCGCGTCACTATCAGCATCGCCAGCATCCCCATGCCGTATATCCCGTATCGCTTGCGCTTGCCCGACTGCAGCAGTCTCGCCTTCCATAGCGATGGATCAAACCTACGGTTGCGCCGTCTGCGTCCCAGCTCCTGCAGCTGCTCGTCCGTTGCCGGCGCGGCTACCCCGGATATCTGCATCAGCCCTTCGCGTCCCAGTAATCTCGTCCTGGGCTGTATATCCTCCGCATACAATACCGCCTCCGCCGCGAACGGGCACGTCGCGCACACCACGCATACATCAATGGCGTATTTCCGCGCCGCCCGCACCGCCGCCAGTACGTCGTCCCTCCCGGCCCTCGACGATGCGTGCTTGAGTATGCACTGTATATATACCCGCCGCTCATCGGACCGCGCGATAACCCCGTCCTCTACCTGCTCAAACTCGCTTAGCGGCATCAGCCCGCTTAGCCATGTCGCCGCGTTCGCCGCTGCGCTTGCCGCCGACTGCAGAATCAGCGAGTCCACCGCCAGCTGTCCGCCGATCCGCTGCCTTAGACTCTTCTCCCGCGCGGCCAGCGTCCGCCGTTCCCCCAGCCTGATCGCCAGCATCCACAAACCCGCCAGCCCGATCCCCGCCGCCAGCGCTGGCCATGCCCGCGCCCACAGCAGATAGAACCAGCCGACACTCAACGCGAGTATCAGCAGCCTTAACCCTACCCGGTCGATCCAGCCCGACAACGGAGTCGGTCGATCCAGCGGCTGCATAGTTTTACCTCCGCCTATGTTTGGTATATTTATTATTATTGGTTAGGGAGGCCGGAATCATTCGCGAGATAAGTATATTAGGGGAACTTTCAACCCTCCGTATAACGCATCACTGCAAGCGTCTCCCAAAGTGGTGTAAAGCCCCAGCGATGCAAAACCCCGTACCGCTAAAAACTTCCCATCTTCGCGCGTCTTTTCGCCGCGAATCCGTGGAATCCTTAACGGTACGGGGTATAGACTATTGAGCAAGCCTGGATCAATAGCGAGTATCCCTATAATCAATGCCCCATAACACCCCGCCGAACCGCCGCGATTACTTCGCCTCGCGGGAGTTCGGCTTCGCTGTGGGTCGCTAGGTCGCGCAGTTTTACATTTCCGCGCGCGGCCTCGTCTCCGCCTGTCACTATTAAGAGCGGCGCGCCCGTTTTGTCCGCGTACCGGAATTGCGCCTTGAGACTGCGGCCCGCGTGGTCTGTGTCCGCTTTGATCCCTGACTCCCGTAGTTCCTCCGTCAGTCTTAGCGCGTTCAGCCGATCGACCGCGCTTAGCGGCGCGACATATACGTCCAGCGGCCGCTCCACTTCCGGCGCGGCTCCGCTATCCTCCAACAGTTCTATCAACCGCTCCAAGCCCATTCCGAACCCAAAACCTGCCAGCTTTGGCCCGTCCAGCTGCTCTACCAGTCCATCATACCGCCCGCCGCCGACTATAGTCGGCCCACCCCCCGCCGGTATCACCTCAAACACAGTCCTTGTATAATAATCCAGCCCGCGCACAATCCTCGGATCCACATCGTATGGAATCCCTATCGCCTCTAGCGCGGCCTTCAATCCCTCGAAATGCTCCCTGCACTCGTCGCACAGGCAGTCCAGCACAACCGGCGCGCCCTCAAGCTCCGCCTGGCACGAGCCTACCTTGCAATCCAATATCCTCAGCGGATTCTTTTCAAACCGCTGCCCGCACGTCTCGCACAACCGTCTAAGTCTCGGCTCTATGAATGACCTCAGCTTCTTGTGATACTCCGCCCTGCACGCCGGACACCCTATGCTGTTAATGTGCAGCGCCCGATCGCTCACACCCAGTTTCCTTATCACACGCAGCGCCAGCGAAATGACCTCCGCGTCGCACGTGGGCAGCGGCGCGCCGAATACCTCCACACCAAACTGATGATGCTCGCGCATCCGGCCTTTCTGCGGAGCCTCGTACCTGAATATCGGTGAGTTCAAATAGTACATCTTCACCGGCATCGGCCCGGATTGCATTCCCGCCTCCAGCATCGCTCTCACCGCGCCCGCTGTGCCTTCCGGTTTAAGGGTGATCGACCGGCCGCCTTTGTCGTTAAACGTGTACATCTCTTTTTGTACGACGTCGGTAGTGTCGCCTACACCGCGCAGGAATAGCTCCGTGTGCTCGAATACCGGCGTCCTCACCTCTCTGAATCCCGCTAGCGAGGCCGTCTTCCGCATCGCTTCCTCAACCGCCTGCCATACGCTGCTCCGACCCGGCAGTACGTCGTAAGTCCCTTTCGGCGCTTGTATCGCCATTAAGCACCCGCTCCTATCATTGTTTGTTATCGTTTCGGAAACATCCGCTTAAACTCATCGGCGCTTATCAGCACGTCGCGGGGCTTGGATCCCTCGCTCTGCGCGATGATTCCGCGCCGCGACATTTCGTCTATCAGCCGTCCCGCCCTAGCATATCCCACCTTCAGCCTGCGCTGCAACATACTGATAGAGGCTTGGCCGCTCTCTATGACCATCTCCGCCGCTTCCTTCAACAGCTCGTCGATGGTGGCGTCGTTCAAGTCCTCATCGACCGACGATTCGTCTCCCTCATTTGCCAGGTAGTCTATCACCGACGAGGAGTATTCCGGCTCGTGCCGCTGTTTGACATAATCCACCACGCGCGCCACCTCTTGATCCGACACGAAGCACCCTTGCACGCGCAGCGGTTTGCCTCCGCCGGACGGCGCGTACAACATGTCGCCGCGCCCTATCAGCTTTTCCGCGCCCGCCGTGTCCAGGATCGTACGCGCGTCGACCTGAGAGGCCACCGCGAACGCGATTCTTGACGGGATGTTGCTCTTTATTACGCCCGTAATGACGTTCACCGACGGACGCTGCGTCGCGATCACCAGATGAATACCCGCCGCGCGAGCCAGCTGTGCCAGGCGGCATATCGATTCCTCGACGTCCTTGGACGCAACCAGCATCAGGTCGGCCAACTCATCTATCACTACGACGATCTGAGGCATCAGCGGATCGCCCTGCGCGCGTTTCGCGTTGAAGCCGCGTATGTCGCGCACCTCGCGCGCCGCAAACTTGCGATACCGGTCCTCCATCTCAATCACGGCCCACTTGAGCGCCTTGGCGGCCTCCTTCGGGTCGGTGACTACGGGAGCCTCCAGGTGCGGGATGCCGTTGTATACCGACAGCTCGACGACCTTCGGATCGACTAGTATCAGCCGCACCTCTTGCGGCGTCGCGCGGTATATCAGCGATGTGATGATCGTATTGATGCATACCGACTTGCCCGAGCCTGTCGCTCCCGCTATCAGCAGGTGGGGCATACTGCTCAGGTTCGCTATGATACGCTTGCCCGCGATATCCTTGCCCAGCGCTATGGCCAGCTTTGACGGATGGTTCTGTGATTCGTCGCTCTCCAGCACATCGCGCAGCAGCACGGTTGAAACGTTCTCGTTGGGTATCTCAATGCCGACCGCCGACTTGCCTGGTATCGGCGCCTCGATGCGCACGCCCAGCGCGGCCATATTCAGCGCGATGTCGTCGGTTAGGCTGACTATCCTAGCCACCTTGATGCCCGGCCCCGGCTGCACCTCATACCGCGTGATCGCAGGCCCGTGGGTCACGTGCACAACCTTGGCCGTCAATCCGAAACTGGTCAGCGTCTCTTCCAATTTTAATGAATTACGCTGGTCGACGGAGCGGGTATCCTGCGGCGATTCCGGTTTGCCCCTGTTCAGCAGTTCGAACGGCGGCGTGCGATACTTGTCGTCCGACAGGAATGGTTCGGGGTATCGCTTGAACGAATCCGGTTCGGGTACGGCGTCATGCCGATCCGGCGGAGCGTTCTGCGAGGTTGGCGCGGATTGATTGAATACATCGCCAACCGAGCGACCGCTTACGGCGGGAGGCGCGGCCTGCACCATCGCGGGCTGCGCAAACGACGCGGGCTCCAGATCGATTCCCTCGATATCCACGCGCGGCAGCGGTTCCCATGGCGGCGCGTCTTCCTCGCCGTCCGAGTCAATCCCGTCTTGAGTCCCGACGCCGCCTTCCGGTATGACGTCCAGCTCGTCATAACGCTTTCGCTGTTCGTCCAAATATGACGGCAGTTCGCCAGGCTGGCGCTTATGCGGCAGGGCGGTGGGCAACGTTGTGCCGTCGGGCACGATGTCCTCAATGAACAGGCGTTTCGCGGCGTTCGGGTCGTTCATCCGCACGGGTTTGGCCGTCGGCTCGCCCGAGGCGTGTATTGGCTCTATCGGCTGTTGAATCCGCCGTTCTGGGCTTGGCCGCAGCGGAATCACGCGGCCTCGATTCCCCGCGTCGTCCCTCGACGGGACGCGGGGTTTTGCCGGGGGCGCGGGATACTGCGCGGACGAACCCTGATCCCCGTCGGCGGCGAATGAATCGCCGCCATTATCCTGATTATATGGCGCAAGTTCACCCCCATCCGCGATTCCTGGCGGATAGATGCCGTATGACGCGGAAACCGCCGCATCTCCCTCTCCTCGCCGCATACGCCACACGCTCCAGCGATCCTCAGCCCACACGCGCACGCCGCCCCATCGTTTGCTCATCCACGCCCACATCTTGTCCCCCAGCGCGGGTACAGATACCTTGAACAGCATCAAGAAATCGGCCAGCATCAGGCAGACCAGCAGTATGTTCGCGCCCCACTCGGCCAGCGCGATGGTCAGCGGATAGGCGATCAGCGCGCCCAGCGCACCGCCGCCGTGCGGAGTTACCGCCGAATATTTATATGACTCCTTTATAAACTCTCTATAGTTAAGCGGTATCAGGTAATTCCGCACGAAACTCGCGACGGTCTTGAATTGCGTCACCTGCGCGATGGCCGTGACGCATACCACCAGCGCGGCGATCAGCAGCACCGTGCTCATCCGCACCGGGTTTTTAGCGGAGAACGCCACCAGCGCGCCCGTCCAAATAACGATCAGCGGGAACCAGAACGCGAAGCGGCCCATGCTCCCCTGTATCGCGGCGCGGACGGCCTGCAGGAAGCCCGTCGGCGCGGACCATATAAGGCTGCAGAACAGTATCAGCCCGGCGCCGATGACCAGAACGCCCAGCGCGCCACGCACGAACACGGCCTCCGGCCTGGTTTTTTTCGGAGGCTTGACCACCATGGGCACGCTCGTCTTAGCGAGAGCCTTGCCGGAGGATTTATTGGAAGCGCGCTGGTGAGCGCCTTTTGATCCAGATTGATCGACAGGCCTGGTCGCGCCGCCGCGAGGTTGAGCTGTACGCGCTGAACTGCTTGACTTGGGCACTTGCATCCCTCCATCGGAACGCGGCTACCCCCGCGTCTATCACATTGTACCATATGATGGAAGGGTTTGCTAGCGGTTGTCCAGGGCGTGTTCACGAAAAATTGAACTACAAATAATACATAATGAGTTGAAGATTACTGGGGAAAGGAGGAAAATTGTGGATGAGGTGATTGAAGTGAGGTTCCTGATACGGCGATTGAAAAAGCTTGAGGATGGAAGGCAACCCTGGAAAACAAAATACCCGTTGTATGAAATCTTGGCC
>JAISBH010000009.1 GCA_031266295.1 Oscillospiraceae bacterium
ATGGGGGGGCACACGCCCCTTGGTGGGGGATTCTTAAGGGGGCAACGCCCCCTTAAGTCGTCTTTGGTACTTTCTGCGAACAGAAAGTACACCCTCCCCCTTCGCTGAAGGAAGATTGCAGAAAAATCTGATAATCATCATAAGTTTCACGAAGGAGCTGAGGCGTATCAAGGGAATAAGGGCACGCCTTAGCACACTTATTGCAATGAATACAATTATTGATTTTTGCCATCTCATCCTGCCAGCGTGGCGTGAGCCAGCCGGCGGACGGTGAGCGGCGCAGCAACAGCGATATCCGCGCACAGGTATTGATCTCAATGCCCACAGGACAAGGCATACAGTAACCGCATCCCCGGCAGAAATTGCCCGAGAGCTGCTCGCGGTCGGAAGCGATGCGAGCGAGCATAGCCTCGTCAAGGGAGGGAGGATTACGCTCAAGCTCAATAACCTCGTCCAGTTCGGCGTCGCGCTGGAATCCCCAGATAGGCACGACGTTGGGATAAGGACGCAGGAATGCCATGGTGGGCGCGGCGGAGGTGAGCAGGCCGCCCGCAAGACCCTTCATGCCGATAACGCCAATATTGAGCGAGGCGCATAGCTTCACAAAGTCAATCTCTGCATCGGATGAAAGCGCCGACAATGGGTATTGGATCGTCTCATAATTACCAGAACGGGCGGCGACGATGGCGTTGTCTAGGCGGTGGCAAGTCACGCCGACATGGCGGATCAAACCGCGTGCCTTCGCCTCGCGCATACAGTCGAGCATCGTCTCGCCCGGAAGCTCGCGCGGGTTGTGGAATTGGTATATGTCGATATAGGTCGTCTTCATCCGCTCCAGACTGAGGTGCAGATGTTGCCAGAAGACTTCCGGCGTGCTGGAACCTGTCTTAGTCGCGATGATGATATTTTCACGCACATCCGACAGGCCTATACCTATCTTTTCTTCACTGTCGGAATAGCCGTTGGCCGTGTCGAAGAAGTTAATCCCACCTTCATGTCCGCGGCGAAGGAGCGCTGCGCCTTCAGGTTTGGAAAGCCGCTGAACCGGCAGCGCGCCGAAACCGGAACGGGTGACGGGTAAGCCAGTGCCGCCGAAAAGAACCTTTTCCATGAAAATCCCCTCCATCTCTAAGAACGATTCGACGCGCGCAGCGCCCAGTCCTGCATCGCGGCGGTATTTTTCCATTACCGGCGGCGGTCGAACAGCGAAGTTGGTGAGCGTCCGCAGCATGTATATGAAATTTCAACCGCTAGATCCTGCAATTTTCTGTCTTAAATATAATGAATAAGGCTAATACTTTTGGTTAATATGCATTGTTGACGTATACGTCTTGTGGGTGTATTATAATAGAATCAACAAAAAGGGAGATGATTCGACGTGTATATGAATCGGAAACGTATAATCACGCGCGTCATGACTGTCTTGCTGGCGATAGCTATGACGACAGTCTTCGGCTTCGCCGCCGCAGATGAGACGGCGCCTATAAAGATCGGCATCATCCAGTTGGTGCAGCACGTTGCGCTGGACGCGTCCTGCGAAGGATTTCTGGACGCGCTGAAGGATAACGGCTATGCCGACGGCGAGAATATCATTGTGGACTTCCAGAATGGGCAGGGCGACCAGTCCAACCTGGCTACGATCGCGGATAGATTCATAAGTAACGGCGAGGATCTGATCCTGGCCATAGCCACACCCGCAGCGCTGGCCGTCGCGGGTAAAACAACCGATATCCCCATCCTGGCCACCGCCATCACCGACTTCGTGGAGGCTCGCTTGGTCGAGTCAAACGAGGTTCCCGGCACGAACGTATCAGGTACCACCGATATGGCCTCCATCGACTCCCAGATCGGCCTGGTTCAAACCCTCGTGCCAGACGTAAAGACCGTCGGCGTGATGTATAATTCAGGCGAAGTCAACTCCGTAGTGCAGGCCGCCGTCGCCAAGACCGCCATTGAGGCGCGCGGACTGACATACACGGAAGTGACCGTCACCAGCAGCAACGAGGTTCAACAAGCGGCGGAATCCATCATCAAGCAGGTGGACGCACTTTACCTGCCGACCGACAATGTAATGGCGTCCTCGATGCCCATTATATACGGCGTCGCCGTCGAGGCGAAGAAACCAGTTATCTGCGGCGAATCCGGCATGGTTTCGCAGGGCGGATTGGCCACCATCGGAATCAATTATTACAACCTGGGTTATCAAACGGGCCTGATGGCGATACGCTTGCTGGAGGATCCGAACCTGAAAATCAGCGAGACTCCCGTCGAGAGTCAGACCGAGTATGACTATTCGATAAACGCAACCTTCGCCGCCGAGATCGGGCTGGAGATTCCCGAGGATCTGCTACAGTACGCGTTCGAGATGGAATAAAATAACACGCCGGGATGGATGCGGCTCACCGCGTTCATCCCGGCGCAACGAGGTACAACCCACATGCCGTTCATACAGTCCGCAGTCTCGTTAGCCGTCCCAGCCATTGCGCTGGGGCTGCTTTGGTCTGTCATGGTCATTGGTATTTATATTACATATCGGATACTGGACATCGCCGATCTAACCGTCGAGGGCAGCATCACGCTGGGCGCGGCGGCCTGCACCGCCGTTATACGCGCGGGGGGCAGTCCGGCGGTCGGTACGATACTGGCGTTCATCTGCGGACTGGCCGCAGGACTCATAACCGGCACGCTTCATACAAAGCTGCGCATCCCCGCGCTGCTGTCCGGCATACTTACCATGATCGCGCTGTGGTCGGTCAACCTCCACGTAATGGGTACGGCAAACATATCGATATTGAGAATGAAAACGCTGTTTACCCCGCTGGCCAACTTGGGGCTTAGCAAGTACGCGTCGTGGATAATCATGGGCGGCGGGCTGGCGTTAATAATAATCACCGCACTGTATTGGTTCTTCGGAACTGAATTGGGCAGCGCGATCCGCGCGACGGGCAACAACCCGAACATGGTTCGCGCGCAAGGCGTGCATACGGACACAATGATAATCGTTGGACTGATGCTCAGCAACGGCCTGGTCTCGCTCTCAGGCGCTCTGATCGGACAATCGCAATCGTTCGCCGATATACAGATGGGTATGGGCTCGATTGTGATAGGACTGGCGTCGTTGATCGTGGGCGAGGTGCTGTTCGGCAAGCGTCATTTTTATGTGCGGCTGGTCTCGGTCGTGCTGGGCGCGGTTGTCTATAGGATAATCATCGCTGTGGTTATGGAACTGGGCATGAATCCAAACGATCTCAAGCTGTTCACGGCGATCACGGTCGCCGCCGCGCTGTCGACGCCGCATCTTACCGCCGCGCTGCGAGGTTCGCACAAGCTTAAGCCGAATAGTTGAATCCGGGATAAGATTACAACCATACCGTCAACTGAAGTGGAAATTGAAATGGATTAAGGGGGCCGCGTGTTGCTTACAATCGCGAACCTGACTAAGATATTCAACCGCGGAACGCCTAATGAGAAGACCGCGCTGACAGGCGTCGAATTGTCAGTCGGGCGCGGCGACTTTGTGACGATGATCGGCGGCAATGGCGCGGGCAAGTCTACACTGCTGAACTGCGTAGCGGGCGTGTACCCGATCGACGCAGGCGAGATATCCATTGACGGAGTGTCGGTAAACCGCTGGAGCGAATACAGGCGCGCGAGATTCCTGGGCCGCGTGTTCCAAGATCCCATGATGGGTACCGCCGCCGACATGACGATAGAGGAGAATCTCGCGCTGGCGAATCGGCGCGGCAAGCGGCGCACGCTGCGCTGGGGTATCACGTCCGGCGAGCGCGCGAGGTATTGCAAGATGCTCGCCGCGCTGGATCTGGGCCTTGAGTCGCGCGTGACCAGCAAGGCGGGACTGCTCTCCGGCGGCCAGCGTCAGGCGCTGACGCTTGTGATGGCTATACTCCAAACTCCGAAATTGTTGCTGCTGGACGAGCATACCGCCGCACTCGATCCCAAAACCGCTGAGAAGGTGCTTGCGCTGACAGACGAGTTCATCCAAACTGATAACCTCACGACGATGATGGTCACGCACAATATGCGTCACGCGCTGACATACGGTAACCGACTGCTGATGATGTACGAAGGTCGCGTCATCGTGGACGTGAAGGGAGAGGATAAGCGCAGGTTGAAGGTGGATGATTTGCTGGGATTGTTCGAGCGCGCCAGCGGGCAGAGGCTGGAGAACGACAGGATGCTGCTGTCATAGCGCGCCGTCCCGGTCCTTGAACTTGACTGCGGGGCCTGGCTGTTACCGTTGGTTTGCAATCAATAAGCCAGGCGGGGTGTGGTTAATATTGCAATCGACTAGCTGGAAATTTTTGAATATGATCTGAAAAAAACTCTTGCATAATCGCCAACAATAAGCTATACTAGACATTGGTTCCGAATGAACGGGTCTGTGGTTGAAAGTCGATGCCAGCCGCGGGCGAAACGACCCACGTAAACCGACGAAAATTAACGTCGGCGAGCATGGCGCGGTCTAGAAGAAGTCGCAACGGCAACGGGGAGGGGATGTCAATTCCATTCTCGAAGAAGCGAAGCGACGCGTGTGGGGTCAAAGACCAGGTCAGCCGGATTTCGGAGTCGGATTTTTAAGACTCGCGGGGGGTTAAACCATGTATCAGGACAAAACGCTGATCTGCAAGGACTGTGGCGCTGAATTCGTCTTCACTTCTGGTGAACAGGAATTCTATGCGGAAAAGGGCTTCCAGAACGAACCTATGCGCTGCAAGGCGTGCCGCCAAGCCCGCAAGGCCAGCAGACCCGCATCCGGCGAAGCGCGCGAAATGTATGAGACCACCTGTGCCGCGTGCGGCGCGCCGACCCGTGTCCCTTTCATTCCCAAGAACGACCGTCCGATCTATTGCAGCGAATGCTTCGCAGCGCGCCGGTAAAACCTGCCCGCACCGAACACAATGCACGGATCAACAAGACCGCCGAGAAATCGGCGGTCTTTCTGTACGGCGTGGGAATTCCCATAACGACCTCCCCCGGGACTTGGAACAGGAGAGCGGGGGAACGAGTTTGCGTTACGAAATAGACTCTGAGATACAACCTGTTGGTCGAAGCCGATTGTGCCTGGATAGTCTGTTCCGTAGCGCAACCCGTCCCCATCTCCTCCATTGCTCCCTAGGTGGAAATGTCGCCGCAGCGATATAGGAGGTTTAACTCACTTATTCCTGCCTAATACCCTCTTTACCCAATCCTTAAACCGGTCCGCTGGCGTGGTACTTTCCTTGCGCACAGCTACTGCCGCATCCAGCGCGCCTTGACGGTATGCATGATTGCCTTGATCAAGCCTTATCGCAGCACGAAAACTCTCATGCGCGGCTGCGGGCTGCTTTAGCGCTAGCAGTATCCTTCCATGTAAACCGAACCACTCTGCGTCTCGTTCGTCTGCGCGAGCCAGTATGCGTAGCGCAGCGTCATGCTGTCCACGCTCGTATAGCGACGCCGCAACCCTCTTCGCGTCGGGAATGACCTCGCCTCCACCCGATTGCGCCGCGCGCAGTACCTTTTCGTATGCCAGATTGATCTCGATGAGCTTCTCCTGGGCGGTCTCGCGCCTGGCAGGATCGCCTATCATGTCGGGATGATACCGTTTTACCAGTGTGCGATAAGCGCTGCGGATCTGCGTGGCGTTCGCGGTCGGGGGCACGCCCAGTGTCGCGTACGGATTATCCATCGAGCCTCCCGAGCCGCAACACGCGGTTTTGTTATAATTATGCATGATGGCTTCCGTATTATAACATCAAGGTTAGCTGCTGACAAGCGGGTGCGGCGGTTCAGAATCCCATTATTCCTCTCCTTTGGATACGCGGCCGCCCCAGCTTCACTAATACTTACCGCTTCTTTTCAACCGCCGATCCCACTTAGAGGCAATAAAAAGTAGAAATATCACAGCCGCAGGAATGACGAGAGCCGTCCAAAATTGTTAACAGTGAACGATTATTAAAGAACAAAGCTAACATACCCGGACGAGCGTCGCCGTGATTCTGCAGCCGAGGAAATGATCGCCATATTCTAAAATCACCCAATATTAACTAATCAAATAAAGGCGGCGCATAGGCTTTTTGTTAAGTATTCAACGACCGTCGAAGCCTCAGCTGCGTTAATCTCAAGCGCAAATGTAAAATCTGCAAACCCTTGGAAGAAAATATATCGCAAAACACGTTATATAATGTAGGTACGAGGCGTGGCTCTGCGCTATTCAATGACGCAGGAATAGAACCCCGTCCCAGCAAAACAAATATACCGTGCAATAAACGACTGGAGGTGAGCGCATTGCGGACAGGCAGAACCCATTCCCGCCTGATGCGTGCGATTCCGATTACCACACTGTGCGTCGTCCTGGCTGCCATCCTGACCGTGTTTAACTTGACCGACGCGCTAGCCGTACCTATCGCCGGACGCAGCGCCGCAACGGTAGGCACATTGCAGTATAGCGACAACCCCGTGCCTTATGGCATGTCGCCCACTACCGGCCTGCCCACGGTCAATATGGAATACAAGCCGCTAATCATGGTTATGTCGAATCAGCCAGAGGCACGACCGCACTGGAACATGTCCGAGGCGGACATAGTATACGAGGCCGTATACGCCGGCCCATCTCACACGCGTTATACGCTGGTGTATAATGATACGATGCCCGATATGGCGGGCGGACTGCGTTCCGCACGAGTGTTTTCGGCTAGTTTGCGCCAGGAATGGGATTGCCCATTCGTGTTCTGGGGCTGGCAGACGCTTACTGGCACCAGCGTATCCGATTACTTCAAGCAGCATAACGTCGACTTGAAGTTTCAGATTAACGGCGTTACCAACAAGTATGAGGACGTGCTGTTCAGAACGTCCGGGGCATTCGCGCGGCGCAGTCCGCACAACGCGGCAGCCAATCTTGCTGTCATCTCTGCCAAGTATTATCCGGACTATACGCCGCGCAACCACGCATACAAGTTCAGCGACACGGTGCAGAACGGGTATGACTCCGCCGTAGCCGTAAACATCAACTACGGCGAAGACTACAACCCGACATATACCTACAACGAGGCGCAGCGGGTTTATGAGCGCAGCTACAACGGCCAGCCGGAGATGGACGGCTACACCGGCGAACGCATCGTTGCGTCCAACGTCATTGTGCAGCGCGTAAAGCTGATGTTCTTCAATAATACATCCTCGCGGCCAGTGTACGAGTTGGTCGGAGAGGGTCTGGCCGACATGTTTA
>JAISBH010000002.1 GCA_031266295.1 Oscillospiraceae bacterium
CCTTTTTCCGTAACGTTGCTTGCGTCCAGCGCAATTACCCTATACTTATCCAGGTATGCGGGCTTTGCGTAATTAGCCAGTAATGACGGCGACAGTTCCTCACAGATCGACTTGAACCACTCCGCACAGAGCGCGAAACGATCCATAAATGCAACGTCACTTATTTCCGCTATATGCGCATCCTTCGCTATGCGGCTGGTTTCCACTAGCGTGCTTCCATTAACCAAATGAAATAGGCACAACAGCATTAGTTCTTCAGGCGTCTTAATACCGCGCCAGCGACGTATCGCTCCGGACTCAAGTATCAACTGCGCATAGTTTTCGGGTAACAGCTTTATCATTTGGGGTATGCCTATTTGGGGTACGTCTATCATTTCCCGCGCCGCCTTTCTAGGCGCAGTTTGCCATGGCACGCCTAGAAAAACAAGAATTTTATTTTATCTTAGTGCATATGGGGCAAAGTCCCCGCAGCGTACCTTACTTACCGTCATCATCAATCTCCGTGAGGTCAGCGTCGGTAGAAGACGTTGTTGTCAATGGATATATATTTGTTGTGCAATACTCATAGTACTCATTAGGCGAAAGCTTTGCCAAACCTCATTGATATCTCTCGTTGTTGTAATAATCCATCCAATCATCGATTATCACGATCACTCGCGTAAAACTATTACAACCATCCAAATCAATCTTATCTTTCATATGACCAAAGAAGCTTTCTTGTGGGACATTGTCCCAACAGTTAGCCCTTCGTGACATTGATTGCCTGATTTCGGCATTTTTGATGATCTCGATGAACTTAAGACTAGTATACTGAACTCCTTGATCGCTATTGATTAATATCTCTGCCGCTAATGATATTTTATGCCTCGATAACAGTATGTTAACTGTTTCTAGCACAAAATCCACTTCTAACGATTCACTTAACGCATATGACGATGTTTGCTTCGTGTAAGCATCCATGATCACAGATAAGTATGCTTTCTTATGATTGCCATAGAATAGGTATGTTATACCTGTCAACAATACCTTTCTTGGCCTATAAACACGAAACTGCCGATTTAGTAGGTTTAGCGCTATATGGCTAGTTTTCATCGCCTGCGCCATTCTGCGATATGGATTTGCCTTCCGTATCGGGCATTTTAATCCATATTTATCAATCAACCGCCGTATCTTCTTAACATTCATTACTACCATTGGCTCCATATGCGACAACCGCATATGTATGCTTCTGGCTCCTTTGCTATATCCTCGATACTTATACGCATCAAGAATCACATTGAAATCCCTTTGATCTCCTTCTTCGCGATTTTCACGCACTTTTGCTGCTTTCAACCATGTGTAGTATCCCGATCGCGATACGCCAGCTACCGTACACAGAGTCGTTATATTGAGCAAGTTATTATCGCGTACAGTCATCCCATGGATTATTTCGAATTTTATGTCCACTTTCCCGTCAATGAGTATTTCTGCACGCCTTCTTTCTCAGCAGACATAAGTATTTTTCATTCTTAAGAATCAATTTTATACCTGTTCTTGAGAAATGGACGCCTTGCCGCCGGAATTTCCTTAGAGCCTGTTGAAAATCTCCTAATAAGGGCAGAAATAAAAGCGAATATTACCATTTGCAATGAGTTTTCAAGTTTTCGTTCACAGTTTTTGAATAACTTGCGGTACTTGGCAAGCCAACCAAATGAACGTTCTACTACCCAACGTCATGGCATCACATCAAACATATGTCGTTCACTGCATTTGGCGATTTTTACACTTGCTCCGTGGCAGGTCTGCAAAGCGTTCGAAAAATTCTCACCCCTATACTCGCCATCACAGAGAAATTTCTTGATACCCAAAGATTCTCATGATAGGCGTTTATCATACTAATAGCTACATCTCGATCGGTGACATTTGCTGTTGTCACAAAAATCGCATGCGGCAGACCACAGGAAAGAACCCCTTCGGGGGTATGCGGATACGCGACCGCTTCGCGATGCGTGCCGCTAATGGGAGAATAAAATATTACTTTGACACGAAGGAATGTAAAACTTGTCCCATGCGAGAAGGGTGTTATAAAGATGGAGCAAAGAGGAAAATCCATAGCGTAACGATATTACCAGAAACGCATCAAGAGCAGAAAGTGAGATTGACAGGGGTGGAGGTGGTATAATAGCTGGTTATTTGAGACGTTCCAGGTTGATTTCAGAAAGATCGCATATGTGAAAAAAGCGGCTGCTTTCATTTTTGTCAGCAGCCGCTTTTTAGTGCCTCTTCCCTCAATGGGAGGGAGGGGTAAACGGAGCTTGCGGGACTCTGTCCCGATACCCTGCGAAGGGCTATCCGTTCTTTCGAACCCTGACCAGGCTTCGCCTGGACCATCGTGACACACTATCCATCGGTTTCGGCCAATCGGTTGTGCTCGATAGTCTATCTCGTAACGCAACCGATTCCCCTCCCTTATCGCCCCCGTAAGGGGCGATGTCGCCGCAGCGACAGAGGGGGTAACCCTCGTTCCAAGCCCCCGGATGGGGCATGAGTCTCCTTACCGAAGGCGCGGATGCACCGCGCCTCCCCATCACTTCTTATTCAAATACTTCTGAATATCCAACGCGACGGCTAGTATTATTACCACGCCCTGCACCACGTACGTAAATTCACTCTTCACGCCCAGGAACTGCAGCGCTATCTTTAGCAACTCGAACACCAGCACACCGATTAGTATGCCGCTGATGCGTCCTACGCCCCCGTTGACCGATACCCCGCCGATCGTGCAGCCCGCTATCGCCTCCAACTCATACCCTTGCGCCGTGTTGACCGACGCGCCGCCCGACTTCGCCGCCAGCAGGAACCCACACAACCCATACAGTATCGCGGCCAACATGTAAATCGTCACCTTCGACTTGCCGACATTCACGCCCGCGACCTCGGCGGCGCTCTCATTACCCCCGATCGCGTACATGTATTTGCCGTGCCGCATCTTATTATATAAAAACCACATGTACATGCCGACCACTATCGCTATTATCGCGGGATAACTGATCATCTTCGTGCCAATATACCCTGTTGCAATACTCGCGTAATCCGCGCGAAGGCTGCCGATCGGCTGCGCGCCCGTATATACCAGGCAGATGCCATAAACCAACGTCTGCATACCCAGTGTCGCTATGAACGGTGGTACCTTCAGATACGCGACGACCGCACCGTTTATAGCGCCGATAACTGCGCACACCAACAGAACCAACCCCAGCACGCCCACTATCGGCAGCTCCGGCAGGCCTTTATAAAACCTGTTTACATAGTCGGCGCGCTGCAGCAATATCGCGGACAGGCACGCGCTCAGCCCGGCTACACGCCCTGCCGACAAATCCGTGCCGCGCGTGATAAGGCAGCCTGACACCCCTACGGCAATTATGAAACGGATAGCGGTATTGCTAAGCAGGTTGCGGAAATTCGCCTCGGAAAAGAAGTTCTTGCGCATTATGCCGACCGCCACGGTCAGCAGTATGATGCCCACGATTATGATATTGTTGCTGAGCAGCCTCCCTACGCGGGAGAAGCCGCCGCGCCTGGTATCCGCCGCGCTTTGCATTGCCAATGCCTCCGTTCACATGAATTGTGTCGCTAGCTCCATGATTCTCTCCTGCGTCGCATCCGTGCCCTCGACTATTCCGGTCAGCCGCCCCTCGCACATCACCATGATACGGTCGCTCATGCCCAGCAGCTCGCCCATCTCTGACGATATCATGATGATACTCTTGTCCTGCGCAGCCAGCTCGGCGATGATGTTGTATATCTCGGACTTCGCGCCGACGTCGATGCCGCGCGTCGGTTCATCTAGAATTAGTATCTCCGGGTCGTTGGCCAGCCAGCGCGAGAACAATACCTTCTGCTGATTGCCGCCTGACAGCGACTGGATCAGCGTCTTGTTGGAGGGCGTCTTGATCGAGAGCCGGTTGATATTGTCGCGCACCAGCGCGGCTATCTTTTTATCGTTAAGCATGACGCGGAATTGCAGGTATTGATCGAGGCTAGCGACTGAAACGTTATCCGCGACGGAGAGCACTCCAAATATGCCCGTCGCGCGCCGATCCTCGGTCAGCAGCGCGATGTGTTTGCGGATAGCGTCTTGCGGGCGGTTGATGCGAATCTCTTCGCCATTGTAGAATACGCTACCGCTAGCGTGGGAGCGTATTCCGAATATCCCCTCCATCAGTTCCGTACGCTGAGCGCCAACCAGTCCGCCCACGCCTAGTATCTCGCCCTTGCGCAGCGTGAAGCTAACATCCTTGAACGAACGCGGATTGGCCGAGGTGAAGCCATTCACCTCGAACACCGTCTCGCCTGGGAGATTACGCCGTTTGGGGTATATCTGCGCCAGTTCGCGCCCCACCATGCGGGTGATGATCGTGTTGATCGTCAGTTCCGTCGAGGGCCATGTGCCTATGTACTGACCGTCGCGCATGATCGTGACCTCGTCGCTGATTCGCAGTATCTCATCCATCTTATGGCTGATGTACACGATCGATACGCCCTTGGACTTCAAGTCCATGATGATCTTGAAGAGCGATTCCACCTCGTGCGTGGTCAGCGAGCTGGTTGGCTCGTCGAGTATCAGCACGCGGCAATCCGCCGACACGGCCTTGGCGATCTCGACCGACTGCATCTGGGAGACGGAGAGCGCGCCCAGTTTCTGCTTCGGGTCGAAGCTCATTGAGACGGACTTGAGCAATGCGGCCGTGTCGCCGTTCATCTTGCCGTGATCCACCATCGGAATGAATCCAAGTGCCTTCTTCATCGGGTATCTTCCAACATATATGTTCTCGGCCACGCTGCGTTCGGGGATGGGCTGCAGTTCCTGATGCACCATCGCTATGCCCAGCTTCAGCGCGTTCAGCGGATCGGTAATTTGAACGGGTTTGCCGTCGTAGTATATCTCACCTGCGTCCATCTTGTATATGCCGAACATGCATTTCATCAGTGTGGATTTGCCCGCGCCGTTTTCGCCAACCAGCGCGTGCACGGCGCCTGGGCGGAGTTTCAGCTGGGCGTTATCCAACGCCTTCACGCCGGGAAATGTCTTGACGACGCCGCGCATCTCCAGCCTGTATTCAGGCGTGCTGTTTTCTGTCAATGGCGTGCCCTCCGCGTCCTACAATAAAGGTGCGTGCGTTGTTACGCGCACGCACCCAGAGGATCATATGACCGTTACTCCAGGCCTACGACGCCCTTTACGTATTCCATGGTCTCGGGCGTTACGCCGACGTAATCGACGGTGTAGGTGTGCTCGGGGGTCGCGCCGCCCGCCAGTTCAAGGGCGACGTCCGCGGCCTTGTGCGACTGGCCGATATGGTCGTTCAGCACGGTGCCGGTAAACTCGCCGGACTCAACCAGCTGCACAACCTCGGGCAACGCGTCCACGCCTACCAGGTAGATATCCGTACCCACGGTGCGTCCGGCAGCCTTGATGGACTGCAGCGCGCCGAGCGCCATGCCGTCATTGTTGCAGAAAATAACGTCGATTTGATCGCCGAACTGAGCCAACGCGGTCGCGGCCAGTTCCTGGCCCTTCGCCTGATCCCACTCCCCGCGTTGCTCGAACAGCTTGTTGACAGTGAGTCCGGCGTCGGTCAGCGCCTTGATTGAGAACTCGGTGCGGTATTGCGCGTCGACGTTCTCCATGTCGCCCTGGATCATCACGTAGTCGACGGCGCCGTTGCCGTTCACGTCGCCCTGGTCAGGCAGGTTGAGGATCAGCTGACCCTGGAAGGTGCCGCTCTGACGCGCGTCCGCGCCTACATAGCACACTTTGTCCCATACGTTATCCCACTGGGAGGGATCGTCGACGAACGGTTCGCGGTTGATAAACACGGTCGGGATGCCTGCGGCTTCGACCAGCGGGATGACCGCGTCGGCCGCCGAGGCTTGCACCAGGTTGATGATCAGCACGTCAACGCCCTCGGCGATGAAGCTGTTGATCTGGTTGGTCTGTTCGGCCTGGTCGTTCTTGCCGTCCACGACGGTGACCACGGCGCCCTTCTCCTCAAGGTATCTCTGCAGCTCGGTGCGGTAGAGCGTCATGAAGTTGTCGTTGAACTGATAGATACAAACGCCTACCTTAATCGGATCTTCCGACGCTGAAGCGAAGCTGGTAAGGCCGACTACCATCAGCATCGCGATCGCTAGGGCGAGAATTTTGCGCATACACATTCCTCCAGTTTATAAGTTATCACCTGATTGTGTACTTATTATATAGCAACTTTAGTTTTTTTGCAATAGGGTGCGGCGGCGGTATGCATAATTAATGGGGGGATATTTTCCGGAATTATCTCCAAGATTCCGTGAAAGGTTGGAGTGCACGCGGCGGAAGGCCAGCCCGTTGCCGCTGCAGCGACGAAAAAAGTCGTTCCCTTGACAGCGCACAAGCGCGATGATATGCTGATCATGCAAAATCCTAGCGAAGAAGAGGCGGCGATGAACGTACCAAACATACGAATTATGACGCCCTCCGACATAGTCGCGGCTATTCAATTATGGCGCGATACCCCCGGCATGGGTCTGAACGTCTATGACGACAGCCCCGAGGCTATAGCGCGCTTCATAGAGCGCAACCCGAGGACATGTCTCGTAGCGGACGATGGGAAGGAACTGTTGGGTTGCGTGATATGCGGTCACGACGGTCGGCGCGCCACCATCTACCATTTGGCCGTGCGTCAAGATGCGAGGCTGTGCGGCGTCGGCAAGGCTCTTGTCGCGGCGTGCGAGTCGGCTATGTCTATGGAGGGGATCACTAAATTGCGGCTGCTTGTGTTCAAGACGAACGAGGGCGGCAACGTGTTTTGGGAATCCGTCGGCTTTCACGCGCGCGGTGATGTGGTATACAGGGATAAACACGTCAATATAGTTAAAGATAGCAAAGATAATAAGGAAAATAAAGATAATAAATCAAGCTTCCTTTCTGGCGGCGAATGTGATATAATGGAGTCATTAAATGTCGAATCCCGCGATTGCTAGTCCCAATGATAGAATGAGGGGAGCGGCCGTATGCGCCATCGCGTTATATCCGTCATGCTGGCGTTGGCGCTCCTCATGTATGCAGCGCCGGGGTTTGGCGCAGCCGAACCGCCGCGCATACCGACATACCGCGCGCTGCTCATAGCGTGCGACGAATACGTGACATACCCCGACACAACGCCCACGGCGCATAATAGCCTGTTAGCTATGGAGTCGCTACTGGAGCGGGACGAACGCAGCTTCATAATCCGGCGTCAGGATGGCATCACCCAGAGCGCGGAGGCCATGCGCGCGGCAATCCAGTATGCGTTCAAGGACGCCATCGAAGGCGACGTCTCCTATTTATATATCAGCGCGCACGGCAACTTCAACGCCGATTATCCCAATCCCCAAGGTGAGCTGATCCTATCCGACGGAGCGGAAGAAGCGCGGATCAACGCGCAGATGCTGCAATCCATGCTCGACCCGATACCCGGCGTGAAGCTGCTGATCGTCGACGCGTGCAATTCAGGTGCGCTGATCGGCAAGGGCATCTCACTGAACGACGTTCCGGAACGGGTCGCGGGAACGTTCTCATCACCCGAATACAAGGCGCTGGTCTCATCCGGCGGAAGCGAGCCTAGCTGGTACTGGCGCACCGACGCAGACAGTCCGCCGCTGGGCAGTTCATACTTTACGATGGCGCTGGCGGAGGGCGCGGGCTATAACGGCGAGTACGCAGCCGACCGCAACCGTGACGGCAGCATCACGCTGGACGAGCTGTACCAATATCTGCGCGTCAGCTATGCCGCCGCGACGGCGCAGGTCACGCCCATAGAGGATGATTTCGTAGTATTTCAGTATGATATCCAAGCGGATGAAGCACCCGCCGCGCCGTTGAGCGGGTTTGTGTTCGATCGCACGGTGCTTAACGCCGCGTCGCCGCTGATCCACTTCTCATTCACGGTAAGCAAACTGACGCGCGTGGGGTATCAGCTCGTGTTTATGCACGACGGCGTGTGGAACTGGCAGGAGGCGGCGGTCTGGCTCGACACCGACGACAACCCAGACAACAAGAACGGCTATGTCACGCCGGGCCGCAAAACCCGTTCACTGTCGTTGTCGGACGTCGCGGAGAGCGATTGGGGCTACGCTATACTGAACGTAATCCGCTATGAGGCAGGACGTCCCATCGTATGCGCCAGTCGCGTCATATCGGTGCAGCCAATGGTCGGCGATCCAGGCCTGACCGTCCAGACGATCGCGCCCCGCTCAAGATCGGCAGGCGCATATGATCCGTCGCGCGGGCCGTTAACCGTGTGGGTGGGCCACGCGTTCCCGGTATCGCTGACCGTAAACATTACGCGGCTGGATAACGACGGCGGCGACGTCAAGACCGTGCGCTGGCTGTCGGTCAACCAGGCCGCAAGGCCGCAAGGCTTGTCGCCCAGCGGCAGCCTGTTCTACTGGGACGGCAGGGACCAGAACGGCGAGGCCGTCGGGCCTGGAGAATACAGGATCACGGCGTCGGCGCGCGTCGGACAGCGGAGTTTTTCGACAGCGTATATCATAAATATCGTGGATCCGACACGCCCCGACATATCGTTTACGGACGGTGGCGGCGAACCTCGCTAAAAACTGCCAATCAAAATTAATAGTTTGTTTACAGCTTGCCAACCCGGACATGCTATAATGATCACATAGGAAAGAATCCCTCCGGGATTCTGCGGATACGCGCCCGCTTCGC
>JAISBH010000023.1 GCA_031266295.1 Oscillospiraceae bacterium
TCCGCGACGTTCTGCCGTTCCCGCGCACCACCGGTTCTGCTGAGTTTTGATGGAGCGGGATTAACGTGCGGGCGCTGGCGATATTCCACCGCGAAACTGAGCGGCTGGCGATGCGTGAGTTGGCCGCGCGCGCGGAGGGGTTGCGCGCGGGTGATCCCATAGCCCCCGGCGCGCGCGTGATTGAGTGGGGCGGATCGTTCGACGAGCTGATGCGTACGCTCGCGGACAATCCGCCCGTATTCACTCAAGGCGTTCACCTGATCGGGGATGAACGCGACCCACGCGATGTGTTAAGGGAAGCGCGACTTGGCCAGCCATGGCCATCGTACGTGATCTGCCGATCCGAATTGAAGCTGCTTGAGTCCGTCGGGCTGTTCGGCATACCCACTCCACCCGGCGAGCTGGCCATCGATCTGGGCGCGGCGCCGGGCGGCTGGTCGCGGGTGCTGGCGGCCAGGGGGATGCGCGTCGCGGCGGTTGATCCGGGCGCGCTTGACCCGCGCGCCGCCGACGATCCTCTGGTTACTCATATCTGCACGACCGCTGGTCAATACCTTAAGACCGCCATCCCAGGTTCGGCTGCACTACTGGTCAACGATATGAAGATGGAGCCGGAGCGTTCCTGCGCGATGATGCTGGACTTCGCGCCGATGCTGAAGCCCGGCGGCTGGGCGGTCGTGACGCTGAAACTCCCCGCCAGCGCGGCGCCGTCGTGGC
Organism: Oscillospiraceae bacterium; assembly: GCA_031266295.1. GTDB lineage: Bacteria > Bacillota > Clostridia > Christensenellales > Aristaeellaceae > BNUH01. Next base: position 718 of record JAISBH010000023.1, read on the forward strand.
CCGGCGTGATAAGCAGGGCGCGCGGTGTGCTGGCGCAGTTATACTCGATCGTCGGCGTTAGGCAGCTCAACGCCAGCCGCAGCGAGGTCGTTTGCGTTATGAATCGAATTCAGTCGGGAATATGAGGGTTATTGGGGTAGGTCTCTTGTGGTGTTTGGTTACTGTTCACTCGCTCACGCTGTCAAACCCTTCCATGTGCGTGCAGTTGATATGCCGAGTATCGCAGAACGGCTTGTTCTTCGACAGTCCGCAGCGGCACAGAGTGTAGCGGTTGCGCGGCTCGTAATCCTGACCGTCCGCGCCGGTCAGCGGTATGCCGCCGGTTACTTTGAGCGGCCCGCGTATGCCTCGAGGCGGATCCTGCACGCAGTCTATCTCCTTGGGCAGGTCGGGTTCGATAGGCATGCCGTCCTTCTGGACTAGCGTCAAGCGTCCCGATGAACAGTTCGCGCACTCCTGCTTGGCCAGCTCCAGGTTGTTTGGATCGCCGGATTTTATCGCCAGGTTCCACGCGCCGATACCAGCGTCGCAGAACCGCAGCTGTGCGCAGCGTTCGTCGTCCAGCAGGTCGACCGCTTCGCCCTCGTACTTCTTCGCGCGCTGGGCGTAGGGCGTTCTATCCGCCGTTTCTGCGCCGTTGAATCGCGCGGCCTCATGCGCGCCGTCGCAGTATGGCTTATTTGCGGATCGTCCACATCGGCACAGGAAATAAGCCGTCAGTTTCTCCGGATACTCCGGGCCTTGCTGCCACTCGCGCGATATTCTGTCAGCGTCCGCACCGATCGATTGAATGGTCAGCTTGGTATCCGGAGATACCTGGTATGGCCCGTTTGGTAGAATCTTTATGCTTTCAGACATGTCCGCCTCCTTGTGTTGTACACCGTACCGCTAATAACGCCCACGGTTCCGCGATCGATTTAACGGCGCGAGTATGGTTCGTAGAATGTATGCGGCGCATGTCCACGATAGTATTGTTGTGTTGCAGTGTAGTATAATATTGGTTTGTGCGATTTTGGTGAGGGAGATGTGGCGTAACATTCGGCTGTACGCTACGGCGGGGCGCTGTTCGGTTTGCGAACCGAATGCGCTTTTAAGTTTGTAGCGCCCCGCTACTATAGCGTGAGATGACTATTTCCTTATAGCATTCGTTCCCCCGTTCCAAGCCCCGGGGGAGGTCGGGAGGGGGATCGCAATCCCCTTCCCGAAGGCGCGGACGCGCCGCGTCCCAGACCCTGCGAAGGGCTATCCGCCCTTTCGAATCCTGACCAGGCTTCGCCTGGACCATCGTGACACACAATCTACCGGCTTCAGCCAACCGGTTGTGCTCCGATACTCTATCTCGTAGCGCAACCCGTCCTCCGTTGCTTGCGAACCGCATCGTAACCGACAACCCTCATCGCCCCCCTAGGGGGAGATGTCGCCGCAGCGACAGAGGGGGTTCCCACGTTCCCATAGCGTAAACGCGTAAGGGTTAACCACGTGTACAGCGCATAAGGGCTGCTTCCGTTTGGAAACAACCCTTATGCGTTTACGTCTTTGCCTGCTATGTTTACATATAGATACGCCGGAACTCCCGCAAGCTCTCATCCGGCGGCATCGTCGGGCGATACTCCAGCCCGAACGCACCCTTGTATCCCGCCTTATCCACGGCCGCCAGCACGTTCCGGTAATCCGTCTCGCCAAACTGCAGTTCAATCCTTCCCGGATGCCCCGCCCCGTGTAGGTGCGCTATCAATCCAAGGTTGTTCGTTATGTTCGGTATAATGTTCCCTTCGCATATCTGCTGATGATACACATCATAGACGACCTTCACTAGCGGATGGCCGCACTCCTTGACCAACTCAAACCCTTCAACCGCAGACCACAGATAATATCCCTTGTGATCGACCAGCGTGTTCAGCGGCTCTATCATCAGCGTGATCCCGTGCTTCTCCAGGATCGGCACGGACGCACGCAGCCCGGCCAGTATGCTCTCGTGCTGCGCGGATCTTGGCGCGCCTGTATCCTGGCCGACCTGTGTGATCAGCCGCGACGCACCTACCTTCTTCGCCGCCTCGCAGCTCTCGCGCAGTCCCTTAAGGAAGGCTGAGCGCGCTTCAGGCGTGGTCAGCCGGAAGTCGGTTGTGCACATGCTCAGCAGCTCTACACCGGAATCCAAACACGCGGTGCGCACACCTGCGAAGTCCATTCCCTTCCAGCCGTACGTCTCCGCGCAGTCGAACCCCAGCCCTCCGATCCTGCGTATAGCGTCAGCGAACGGCATGTCTCGGTAGAAACATGGAACCGGCACGCAGTATCTCATCAGAGTCTCACAACCTTTCCGCTGTCCATGGATTCGTTGGCCGCGAACGCCAGCCTCAGCGACTTCACCCCGTCGCTGTACGGCGACTTGATCCCGCTGCCATCGCCCGTCTTTACCGCGTCGATGAACGCCCGGTCAGCTGTAATTCCATGTTCAAATGCCTTGCGCACCTCGCGTGTCTCATACTTAGTCTGGAACGTGACGCGGCTGCGCAGACGATAATCAATGACCATGTCGCTGAGCGTTATCCTGATGCCGCTACCCGTGTCGCCTGCCTTGTCGTCGACGTAACACGCGCTGACCAGCGTGGCGGTTACGTTGTTCGGGAAGCGTATCACGGCTGTGGAGTGATCGTCCGTGTCGTAGTTGACCCCACTATGGACGGTTGACGCGTCAACTATGCCCCGTGACGCCGTAGCGTATACGTCAATAGCCTCGCCGAACAGGTAACGCAATCCATCCAGTATATGGATGTTCTGCTCCACCAGCTGACCGCCGCAGGTATCCTTCTTCTGCCACCACCACACCCCGGGTATACCGCCGATCCACGAGCCGTATACCAGCCCACCCGGTTTATGCTTAGGTAATTCTTCTTTTACAAGGTTTATTACGTCAAGATAACGGTCTTGAAAGCCGCAGGATGTGATGAGTTTCTTTTCGGCTACCTTTTTCACGATCGTGTCCGCTAGGCTCATGTCCAGCGTCATGGGCTTCTCTACCATGAACGGCAGACCCATGTCGATGGCGCGCAGTTCGGTATCCGTGTGCGCGGTTGGCTCGATCATGATATAGACGGCGTCGAGCGTCGCCTTGCTCTCGTGGTCGTACAGATCGGTATGGTTCTTATACTTACGGGGACTGCCGAACAGCGACGCGATCTGATCGCGGCGCTCCTCGACCGGGTCGGCGACCGCGACGACCTCTATATCGTCGAAGTCCTTGAGGTTGTTGGCATGGAAGCCCTTGCAGATGCCGCCGCATCCTATGAACGCCAAACGCACCTTGTCCATTTAGTGTGTGCCTCCTGTTTGATATTTATGCGTGGGTATTTTATGGGATAACCTAAGTGCCGGGGAAGCCATCCTCTCGCCATGCGTAAGGGGTGTAAGGGTGTTACCATGTGTGTGACGCGTAGGGCCGTCCACGTGTGGTTACCCCTTACGCGTTTACGCATGGCGCCGGGTGGGTTGCGTCACGGTATCCTCGGCTATACGCTGCGGCGGGACGCTGTTCGATCTGCGGATCGAATGCGCTTTAAATTACTGGCGCCCCGCCACTATGACGTAAGATGACTATTACCTTATAGTATTTTACTGGCGGGGCGCGTGAGTAGGGACTTCGATTTCACCGCTGATAACTAACACGATGCGTTGGGGAACGCCCCCCTTCCCCCCGATGGGGGTACAACGGGGGTTTCGGGACTCTGTCCCGGACCCTGCGAAGGGCTATCCGCCCTTTCGAATCCTGACCAGGCTTCGCCTGGACCATCTTGATACACAGTCTACCGGTTCCGGACTGCCGGTTTTACCTGGATAGTCTACCCCGTAGCGTAAGCCGTCCCCCGTCGCTTGCGAACCACATCGTAACCGACAACCCTCATCGCCCCCTCAGGGGGAGATGTCGCCGCAGCGACAGAGGGGGTTCCCCCGTCGTCCCCCCTTCAAGGGGAGATATCGCTGAGGCGACAGAGGGG
>JAISBH010000040.1 GCA_031266295.1 Oscillospiraceae bacterium
AATCCCCTTCCCGAAGGCGCGGATGCGCCGCGTCCCGGACCCTGCGAAGGGCTATCCGCCCTTTCGAATCCTGACCAGGCTTCGCCTGGACCATCGTGATACACATTCCATCGGCTTCGGACTGCCGGTTTTACCTGGATAGTCTGTTCCGTAACGTAACCGACAGCCCTCATCGCCCCCTTAGGGGGAGATGTCGCCGCAGCGACAGAGGGGGTTTCCCCGAATGCGCGGATGCGCCGCACGCAAGCCCTGGGTGACACGGCAGCAACGCCAAATTTGGAATCACTTCCGCTCGCAACCCATCCCTTGTCAACGCGCGCGCGTTTCGCTATAATATGATCCGTCCCATCAATAGCAAGGAGGATACAGCCGTGAGTACGGAATCGAACGCCGCGCATTGCGTCCTGGTTACCGGGGGAGCCGGTTACATAGGCAGCCACACGTGCTGCCAGCTGCTGAATGCCGATTATAACACAGTAGTCGCCGATTATAATGCAGTAATCATTGATAACTTCAGCAACGCCGATCCATCTGTAGTTGGCGCGATCGAGACCATAACCGGTCGGCGTCCCGCGCTGATCAAGGCCGACCTGCGCGACGCGGAGTCCGTCCGCGCGTGCTTCGATCAGTATCCGATCGACGCGGTTATCCACTTCGCCGCGCTTAAGGCCGTGGGCGAATCCACCGCCAAGCCAGTGGAATATTACGAACACAACCTGCTGTGCACATCCGTTCTCGTCAAAGAGATGCGCTCACGCAATGTGAAGCGCCTGGTATACTCGTCGTCCGCGACGGTGTACGGCATGACGAACCCCGTACCGTTCCGCGAGGATATGCCCACCAGCGCAAGCAATCCCTATGGCTGGACAAAGGTTATGGTGGAACATATGCTCACCGATCTGGCCGCGTCCGATCCGGAATGGTCGATCGCGCTGCTGCGCTACTTCAACCCACTGGGGGCGCACCCGTCCGGATTGATCGGCGACGACCCGAACGGCGTTCCGGCAAACCTAATGCCCTACGTGAACAAGGTCGCCGCGGGGATACTGCCCGACCTGCCCGTGTTCGGCGACGATTATCCGACGCGTGACGGCACCTGCATCCGCGATTACCTGCATGTGCTCGACCTGGCCGACGGTCATCTGGCCGCGCTGGATTATGTATACAACAATAAAGGCGTCGAGGCCGTCAACCTGGGCACAGGCGTCGGCTACAGCGTACTAGACGTGATACACGCGTACGAACGCGCCAGCGGACAGAAGATTCCATACCACATAGCGGCGCGTCGGCCCAACAACGCCGACAGCCCCGAGGCTTACGCCGACCCAACAAAGGCGGAGCGGCTCTATCAGTGGAAAGCGCGGCGCGATCTTGACGAAATGTGCCGCGACAGCTGGACCTTCGCCAAGACGAGGTTGATTAAGTAGATATGCCCGACTTTGCCCATCTGCACGTGCACACAGAATACAGTCTGCTCGACGGCGCGTGCCGGATAGAGCGGTTGCTTGACCGCGTGCGCGAGTTAGGCATGACGTCCTGCGCAATTACGGATCACGGTGTGATGTACGGCGTCGTCGACTTCTACCAGGCGGCGAAGGCGCGCGGCGTCCATCCCGTGCTGGGCTGCGAGGTATATGTCTGCGAGGATCGTTTCAACAAATCCCCGGCGGCGCGCACTATGCACCACCTGGTTTTGCTGTGCGAGAATGAAACCGGATACCGCAACCTAATCAAGATGTGCTCGCTGGCGTTCACGGAGGGATTTTACTATAGGCCGCGTATAGACCGCGCGCTGCTGCGGGAGTATCACGACGGCCATATCGCCATGTCGGCGTGCTTGTCCGGCGAGATACCGTCGCTGCTGCTGGACCGGCGGTATGACGACGCCGTGAAGACCGCGCGCGGTATGTCGGAGTTATTCGGTCCAAATAACTACTATATTGAAATACAGGATCATGGTCTGCGGGATCAGCGCGAGGTGCTGCCCCAACTGGTTCGCCTCGCGCGTGAACTGGATCTCCCCCTGTCCGCGACCAACGACGCGCACTACCTTACGCGCGAGGACGCTGAGGCGCAGGACGTACTGCTGTGCATCCAAACGGGCAAGACGCTCGACGAGCAGAACCGGATGCGCATGGATTCAGACCAATTCTACATAAAGTCGCCGGATGAGATGGCCGCGCTGTTCAGACAGTGGCCGGAGGCGATCGCCAACACCCAGCGCATCGCTGATCGCTGCCATGTGGATTTCGACTTTCACACGCTGCATCTGCCTGAATATCCGCTGCCAGAAGGCGTCGATCCGTTCGGGAAACTGAAGGCGCTGTGTGAAGAGGGCTTTGCGTCACGCTACGCTGCTGACGATGCGGCCGCGCGTGAACGCCTGGAATATGAGCTGAATATGATCCGGAGCTGCGGCTACGTCGATTATTTCCTGATTGTGTGGGACTATGTTCACTTTGCAAAGACACACGGGATACTCGTCGGCCCCGGACGGGGCAGCGGCGCGGCTTCGATCGCGGCATACTGCCTTGATATTACAGGGCTGGAACCACTGAAATACAATCTGCTGTTTGAACGTTTCCTGAACCCCGAGCGGTTGTCGATGCCGGATTTTGATATCGATTTCTGCTACGAGCGGAGGCAGGAGGTCATCGACTATGTTATCGAGAAGTATGGCGCGGATCACGTAGCCCAGATCATAACGTTCGGCACGATGGCCGCGAAGGGCGCTATCCGCGACGTAGGCCGCGTGATGAACTACCCCTACGCGCAGTGCGACGCAATCGCGAAGATGGTTCCGTTCGCGCTGGATATGACCCTGGACAAGGCCCTTGAACTAAGCCCCGACCTGAAGCGCGCCTATGAAGCTGATGAGAAAATCAAGAAACTGATCGATGTCGCGCGCTCGCTGGAAGGGATGCCGCGCCACGCGTCCACCCACGCCGCCGGGGTGCTCGTTACGAAGGAGCCGGTCAGCAGCTATGTCCCACTGCAGAAAAACGACGCCGTCATCACCACCCAGTTCCCAATGGGCACGCTGGAGAAACTGGGCTTGCTGAAGATGGACTTCCTCGGCCTGCGTACACTGACCGTGTTGCGGGATACCTTGGACATGATGCGCCTGCAGGGAGTGGATATGCGTCTGTCGGATATACCGTTCGACGATCCTAACGTTTATGATATGATCGGTAGGGGCGACACGGACGGGGTGTTCCAGCTGGAATCCGGGGGAATGCGTTCGTTCCTGACCGGATTGCAGCCTAACTGCTTCGAGGACATAATTGCGGCGGTCTCGCTCTACCGCCCAGGGCCGATGGACAGCATCCCGCGCTATATCGAGGGCAAGAAGGATCCCGGCAGCGTGCGCTACCTGCATCCGACACTTAAGCCGATACTGGAGGTGACGTACGGCTGCATGGTCTATCAGGAGCAGATCATGCAGATCGTGCGCGACGTGGCGGGCTATTCGCTGGGTCGCAGCGACCTGATGCGCCGGGCGATGTCCAAGAAGAAACACGACGTGATGGAGCAGGAGCGCACCTATTTCATTCACGGCATGGAGGAGAACGGCGTCGTTACCGTTCCCGGCGCCGTGCGTCGTGGCGTCCCGCTTGACGTGGCCGAGCGGATATTTGAGGAGATGAGCGCGTTCGCCTCGTACGCGTTTAACAAGCCTCACGCCGCCGCGTACGCCGTGCTGTCACTGCAGACCGCGTGGTTGAAATGGTACCATCCCGCGCCATTCATGGCCGCGCTGATGAACAGCGCAGTCGGCGCGGTGGGCAAGATTGCCCAATACATTCAGTTCTGCCGCAAGCACGGTGTGTCCGTGCTCCCGCCGGACGTCAACCGCTCGCAGTCGCGTTTTTCGGTGGATCGCGACAGCGCTGGCGCGTGGGGCATACGGTTTGGGCTGGGCGCGATAAAGAGCGTCGGCGAGGGTGCGGTCGAGGCCATCGTGGCGGAACGCGATAGCGGAGGACTATTCCAGAGTTTTCCCGAATTTATCCGGCGCGCCGTGAGCGATTCGTTGAGCAAGCGCATGGTAGATAGCTTGATACGGGCGGGCGCGTTCGATAGCGTCGACAAAGATCGCCAACGACTGCTGACGTCCTTTGAGCGTGTGATGAACGACGTATCGCGCCGCCGCAAGCAGCAGTTGCAAGGCCAGTTGACGTTGTTTGGCACGCCGCTCATACCGGACGACGAATTGATGGACGACCGCGACCGCGAGCATGGCGCGCTGCTCCGCTCCGAGATACTGGCGATGGAGAAAGAGGTTACAGGAGTATACATAACCGGCCATCCACTGGAGGGTTACCGTGAAACGCTGGAACGCATGGAGTGCGACAGCCAGTTCCTCGAGAGCCTGTCGGAGCAGTCGGATGACGGGCTGCGCTATGACGGCATGACCGTTACGATGGGCGGAATGGTCGGCGCGACTCGCACGAAGGTGACGAAAAACAACGCCGTAATGGCGTTTGTGACGCTGGAGGATATGACGGGCGAGACCGAATGCATCCTGTTCCCGCGTGTATACGAACAGCTGCGCACCCTTCTTACTC
>JAISBH010000080.1 GCA_031266295.1 Oscillospiraceae bacterium
TTTTTATGAATATATAGGCAGCCGTATATCTGGTAAAGAACCTATACTTTACTTACCAGCCTCACCTCGTCAGCCGATCCGTCAATATAACCGAAATTCCGGCCAATTTTCAGATAATCCGACATATTATTGCTAAATTTCTCCTTCTTTCAAGAATACCACCATACTTAAAGCGTGTCAAGGAGCGCGCGAAGAAAAGTATAGGTTTTTTACCAGATGCACGCATAACCTCTATAGTTACGGAAGGAAGATGCATGTGCCCGTATGGCAATTGTTGGATAATCCCGGCGATACGCGCATTTTATCCCAGCGCAAGCGTATCCGCCGCGAGCTGCTAACCTCGCGAACGGATTGGCTGGATAAGCGCGTGGGGATATTAGGCGGCTCGACGACTCACGATATCCGCGACATGATTGAATTGTTCCTGCTGAGTCACGCCATCCGCCCGTCATTCTACGAGAGCGAGTACGCGCAGTACTGGCAGGACGCGATGTTCCCAAACGCCGAGCTTGAAACGTTCAAACCGGACGTGATATTCATCCATACGACGAGCCGCAATATCGAACGCTGGCCGGAACTCTCGGACAGCGCCGACGATGTAGAAGCGCTGATAGAGCGGGAGTTCGCGCGTTTTTCCAGCATGTGGGATAAACTCCATGATGCATACGCTTGCCCGATCATCCAGAACAATTTTGAGCAGCCTTATTGGCGGCTGCTTGGCAACAAGGACGCTAGCGATCCACATGGCCGCGCGTATATCGCGCTGCGGCTGAATCTGCTGTTCGCGAGGTATGCGCGGCAGCACGATTATTTCTATATAAATGATATTAACTGGCTGTCGGCGGACTATGGTCTGTCCAAATGGAGCGATCCGTTCCATTGGCATATGTACAAGTCGCATCCGGCGATTCCCGCGATACCCGCTCTGGCAAGGAGCGTCGCGAACATCATCAAGTCCATATATGGAAAGAACAAGAAGGCGTTTGCGCTCGACTTGGACAACACACTGTGGGGCGGCGTGATCGGCGACGATGGCGTGGAGGGCGTCGCGGTCGGTCAGGAAACGTCCATGGGGCAGGTGTACAGCGAGTTCCAGTCATACATAAAGGCGCATAGGCAGTTGGGCGTACTGCTTAACGTCATCTCGAAGAACGATGCGCCCAACGCCATCGCCGGACTGGAGCATCCGGAAGGGACGCTCAAGCCGGACGACTTCATACTCATCAAAGCCAATTGGGAGCCGAAGTCGCGGAACCTGATCGACATGGGGCACGATCTCAATCTGCTGCCGGAATCGTTCGTGTTCGTGGACGACAATCCCGCCGAGCGCGAGATTATTCGGCAGCAAGTACCCGGCGTTGCGATTCCGGAGCTTGAAACGCCGGAGACATACATCCGCGCCATCGACCGCGCCGGGTATTTCGAGGTCACGACGCTGACGCGGGACGACGCCAACCGCGACGCGATGTATAAGGACAACGCCGCGCGCAGCCGTCAGCAGACGCTGTTCACGGACTATACTCAATATCTGAGATCGCTGGAGATGACGGCGGTTATCCGTCCGTTTGAGCCGGTATACATACAACGCATCGCGCAGCTGACCAATAAATCCAACCAATTCAACCTGACGACGAAGCGATACTCCTCGCAGGATATCGAGTCCGCTGCCGCCGATCCCGCGAACATCACGCTCTATGGGAAGCTGCAGGATAAGTTCGGCGACAACGGCGTCGTCAGCGTGGTCGTTGGCCGACAGGAGAACACGGCGCTGCACATCGTTCTGTGGCTGATGTCCTGCCGCGTGCTAAAGAGGGACATGGAGTTCGCGATGATGGACGAGTTGGTTCGGCTCGCGAAAACGCGCGGAGTGGACACGCTTGTCGGCTACTATTATCCCACCGCGAAAAACGCGATGGTGAAGGAGTTCTACGGCAAGCAGGGGTTTACGAAGACGGAGGAGGACGAGGATGGGAACGCCGTGTGGCGGCTGGACATTCGGGACGGGTATGTGAATAGGCAGGATGTTATTACAGTGAACGGCGGTGAGGGACATGCATGACCGTATTCGGAAGCAAATCTTCCTGTCCGCGTACGCGGGCGGAATCGGACATCTGGCGTCCTCGTTCTCGGCGGTGGAGATACTCTCCGCGCTGTATCTGTACGGCGCGATGAAGTACGACGCGCGCGATGTGAACTGGGATGGCCGCGACTATTTCATCCTGAGCAAGGGTCACGGCGCGCTCGCGCTGTACGCGGTTTTGGGAGAGCTGGGCATAATCACGCGGGAGGAGCTGTTAACGTTCTGCCGTCCTGAAGGATTGCTGGGCGGCGAGCCGCACGCAATGGAGGTTCCGGGCGTTGAGGTCTCGACGGGATCGCTGGGGCACGGGCTGTCGGTGGCGGTTGGCATTGCGCTGGCGCTGCGTATGGACGGCAAGCCGAACCATGTGTATGTGCTGGTGGGAGACGGGGAGTGTCAGGAGGGTTCTATCTGGGAGGCCGTAATGTCAGCAGCGGCGTATCAGTTGGACAACCTGACCGTAATCGTCGATCACAACCGCATTCAGAAGATGGACTATATCCAAAACATTATGCGTTCGGACGCGCTGGACAAGGCGTTCAACTGCTTTGGCTGGCACGTTCAAACCGTTGACGGGCATGATGTGGACGCGATCAAAGAAGCAATCCTCCTCCCAAATGAAAAAGCAGAGGCCAAACCACGCTGCATTATAGCCGAAACGGTAAAAGGAAAGGGTTTATCCTTGATGGAGGGCAACCCCGCCTGGCATTGGCGTATGCCTAACCGCCGCGAGCTGAAG
>JAISBH010000121.1 GCA_031266295.1 Oscillospiraceae bacterium
AGCGACTACGACGTTAAGGATACGACGGCCGACCAGGTCTACAAGGGCACCTCCAGCGGCGCTAACGTCAAGTCCGCCGTGCAGGCCACAAACGGTATGGCGTTAATGTACAACAACGCGTATTGCTCGGTATATTACTCCTCCTCAAACGGCGGGCAGACGGAATCCAATAAGAATGCCTGGGGCGGCGCCGCTCTCCCCTACTACCGCCTGCAGGACGATCCTTACGATCTAGCAAACCCTAGCGCCACGGTGCGCAAGGCGACCATCTATGCCGACTTCACTCGTAACACCGCCGCGTTCCAGTCGCTCGTCAGCGGCAAGGCGGGCGGCGTGTCTCGGATCGACGCTGTGGAGACGGTGTCGCCCAAGTTCGGCTCGCCCAGCAAACTATATACTCAATTGCGCCTCAATGTGACAAAGACGGATGGCTCGTCCGCTACCGTGACGCTGGATCTGTTCGGCGGCGCGGCCAGCGCGCTGGGCGTCAGCCTTTCCAATCTCAAGAACGAGCTGTTCACGGTGGAATCGGCGTCCGGCGGATTCCAGTTGATGGCGCGGCGTTACGGTCACGGAGTAGGTCTCAGCCAGTACGGCGCGCAGCAGATGGCCAGTATCGGTTATGACTATCTAAACATAATGGGGTTCTACTTCCCCGGCGCTACGCTGGTCAAACACAGCTACACCGCCAGCCTGCTAAACGGCAGCGCGACCGCAGTCGTCGATAATGCCGATAACGCCACCGCCGCTTCGGCATCCAACTCTACCGCCTCCAACTCTATAGAAGCCGTCGTCGCTCTGGCCGATCCGTCGTCACGGCTGAACCTACGCCAGACGCCCAGCCCAACCGCCACCGTACTCGCGAAGATCCCCAACGGCAGCTCGGTTCGCGTCCAGAGCGCGGACAAGTCCGGCTGGCTGAAGGCCTCGTTTGGCAGCGCTACGGGTTACATAATGACCCAGTATGTCAAATACGCCTCGGACGGCGCGACGTCTCTGCCTAACCCCTCCGCCGCGCCCGAAGCGCAGCCAGTCGCGCAGACCGCTTCGCAGCCGAACGCCTCTACGCAGATAGTCGGTATGGGCGTCGTCACGCTTGAATCCAAGACTGGCAACTTGAACGTGCGCAAGACGCCGTCGAACAGCGCGCAGGTGCTGACCAAGATCCCATCCGGATCACAGGTCGAGGTATACGCCGTCAGCGGCAGTTGGGCCGAGGTGCGATACAAGGGCCAGTATGGCTACGCCGCGTCTCAATACATCAAACTTGACGGTGCGGCGTTAAGCGGCGAGTCGGCGACCGCTTCCGCTTCATCCACCGGCCCATCCGGCGGCTCGTCAGCCGCACAAAACACGCTGGCCGCTCAGGTGAACACGGACAGCGGCGAAGGCAACGTCTACCTGCGCGCGAAGGCCAACAAGAACGCTACGATCCTGGATCGCGTGCCGCACGGCTCGCAGGTGACGGTGTTGGGCGCCGATGGTTCCTGGGCGCGCGTGACATACAAGGGGCGAACGGGATACATACTGTCCGACTACCTGGTGTTCAATTAATGAACCATAACGCGCGAAACGGACGGACTGAACGGATGCCGCTTGGTTCGCCCCCATTCGGGAAGGAGGATTCACGAATGAAACGCCAACATCGCTTAATCGCTTTATTTTCGGCACTGCTGATCGCCCTATCAATCACGGCGCACGCTCAAGCCGCCGTCACCGCCCTGCGTCCGGGAGACGAAGGCCCCGCGGTCGAGGTTCTGCAGCAGGAACTGATGCGTAAAGGTTTCTATACATATCCTCAGATAACGGGATACTACGGCGCGGAGACCGAGCTGGCCGTGCGCCAGTTCCAGCAATCGGTAAAGCTGGCGCGGGACGGCGTCGCGGGCAAGGTGACGCTGAAAACGCTGTTCGGCAAAAGCTTGGACGGCGCGCTGGGCTGGGCGGCATTGTCGACCGGCTCGCCATCGCTGGCGAAGGCCGCCAAGGAGGAGGAAACCCGTCCGGACGTAACCACGCCGCGCGCCGCCGCAAGCGCTATTCCTATTTATGGAGACAGCGGCAGTGACGACGGCGTGCTCAAGAAGGGGCAAACCGGCTCAATCGTGCTTGATGTACAGCGAACCCTGGTCGCGCTGGGATACCTGAGCAGCGCCGACGGCGAATTCGGCAGTCAAACTGAAAGCGCGGTTATGTCGTTTCAGATCGCCTCAGGGCTGTCGGCTGACGGGCAGGTCGGCCCGCGAACCCTGGCCGCGCTAAGCGCCCGCGACGCAATCACGGCGGACAACGCCCCGTCGCCCTCATTAAGCGGTCAGAGCGGGTCCCGCGCCGCGCAGGCCATCGCCATTGCCAAGCAATTCCTCGGCGCCAAGTACGTCTATGCCACCGCAGGCCCTACGACATTCGACTGCTCGGGACTAACGCTGTACGTATTCAAGCAGCTGGGATTCACTCTGCCCCATACCACACGGTTACAATGCCAGATGGGCTCGTACGTCGGTTACGAAAATTTACAAATGGGCGACCTCGTTTTCTTTGACACCGTGCCTGGAAATGGGTTAGAATATGATCATGTTGGTATTTACATAGCTAACGGGCAGTTCATTCACGCGGCGTCCGGCAGCACAGGCAAGGTAACCATCAGTTCCCTGGCCAGCGGGTATTACAGGAACGCGTTTACAAACGCCAGGAGGCTCCTGTGATCTATAATTTTGACTTGTTGGATGGATTCTACGGAAGCGATCGTTTAATCTATGGAGGGATAGCAAATGATTTTCGCCAAAAAGCGGCGGGCTTTATATTGTTTACTCGCCACATTAATACTAGTGTCGATCCTCGCCACGAACACTGCGGATGCTATCGCGGAGGAACGGCCGGGATTATTTGACGCAGTCGAAACATACGAACCAATGCCGGAAAATCCCGATATAATGTCCGTACCAGTTGACATGGCTGAAGTATACCCCGAATCAATACCCGAAAATCCCAACACAGCGTCGGCGTTTGATCCATTACCGGCAGCGGAGTCCTATGACGAACCGTCGCTAATACTACTGCCTGAAAACACCGGTTACGCAGTCGGCGCGTTTGACCAGCAGCCTCGGCAGTCCGGCGGTACGACTCGCGCGGACGTGCTGCCGTTCATGCTGAACGACGTCGCGCCCGATTTCTCACTGCAGTCAACCAATGGCGACTTCAAAACCTTAAGCGGATACCGTGGCATAAACGTCATACTCACATTCTGGACCAGTTGGAAGGAAGACTGCTTATCCTCGCTGTCCTCGTTAAGATCGGCCCAGCGCAGATTCCCGGATATCTCCATTCTAGCCGTCAACTCATTGCCCGCCGAGAACAATAACGCCGCGTGGACCGAAGAAGCCTTCATCGGACATATCAATTGGATCAACTCATATTTCGACGAGAACGGTTTCGGCTTCTCAGCTCTGCTGGATATTAACGGGCAAGTCTCATCTGCGTTCATGACAGAACAGTTGCCCATGACTTACTTCATCGACAAAGACGGCATAATCAGGATAACATGGCCGGGCGCGCTGACGGGCGACACGCTCAATACGCTGCTTGACATGATGGCCGCGCTGGATCGCTGACAGAATATTACATGGTATAGTGATAGCCGGGCTGCCCATAGGCAGCCCTAATTTATTCCCTCACATGCTTGAGCGCTTCGCGCACATTGGGCTGCGCACGCAGCCACCCGGCGGCGGCGTTGCCCTGAATACGCCGGTACAAATCGGCAATCATCAACGCGGCCTCGTGAATCGCGGCGGCGTCTTCCGTGTCGTCCCCGCACTGTTCGGCGGCTCCGATCAGCGACCCAACCATGGACGTCAGCATTCGATCTCGCTGTACGTAATGGTCAACGGGACTCAGCCGCGAATAGAACTCCCGCGCCGTCTCCATCCATCTGGGCAGCAAATCACGGCAAGATTCGGTAGAAACCGACCCTTCACTCAAGCCATACAGATACAGAGACGATGAGACATGCGCCATCCTTGATCCGTACGCAGGCCATAACGCCAGGCTGTACGCCTCGTTATCCGCGTTCAACAGGTACAGATCGTTATCCTGAATGAAACGCTTACTCAGCAGCGTGCCCTCAGCGTCATATCGGACAGTAGCGCGCGGCTGCAATCCGTCGCCTAATTTCACTGAATCAAACAACACATCGTTTGAAAACCGCCGCTTATGCGACTCTCCGTTCTCCATATAGCCGCACACTACCAGGTCGGCGCCCCTTATCGCAGCCGCTCTATACATCTTTTTGCAAAAATCAGGATCCAGCTGATCGCCTCTGTTCAGGAAGGTTACATACTCGCCCTGCGCAGCGTCAATGCCATGGTTGCGTGCCTCGCCCCGACTTATACCGCTCGGCGCGTTTACGATACGGAACATCAGTGGATACGCCCGCGCATACTCATCCATGACCGCACTGTCAACAGATCCGGACAACGCGTCGCCCACCATCACGACCTCAATCGCGCACATCGTCTGATCGTAACAGCTGTTCAATGCAAGGCGCATAAGCGATCCGTCGCTGTCTTGCTCATCCAGTGCGGTTATCACAATTGAGATCAACACCATATCATCGTCGGTTTCTGGCCGTAAAACGGATTCATTGCCGGATTCATAATCGGTCACATGTTCGGCGACATGCTTGGGCGCGGCGAGCGGCTCATCTAGCGGACTCGGCGCGTCGCCTCCCATAGCGGCCACGTCATACAGCGCGCTGGCCAGCATGTCGGCGGATGACGTAATCCGCGCCTGCGATGCGGCGTCTAATGAATCGTTGAAGATTAGCGGCGGCGCGCTCGCTAGCTGGGCGTTGTTGCTTGCAGCGGACTCGCCCGTTCCTATGATGCCGCCGATCGGCTGAACGTTAGTTTTTCCTGAACCTGAGCCGCATTTCGGCGCTGCCTGGATGCACCCGCCGAACGGATCCCCCTGCGGCCGCAGGCATTCGGGTACAAGCGTACTCGTGACGCAGCACAGCGAACAGGCCAGCGGCCTGCTGATGTTCGCGACGCGACCCATCACGTCGCCTACACTGCGGTTGATGCTGGGGAAATCATTGACATCGCCGCTCTCGAGCGTACCGTCGACTATCTGCGTCTCGATGTCGGATATGCCGTTGACCGTGTGCTGCATATTGGCCAGCGACGACATCAGGTTTAGTATGGACGTCAGCATGGACGGAGATATCCCGCCGGTTTGCGTCGCGGACGCATCGGTTGACGCCGCGTTCGGTTCGTCATAGGCTTCTCTGTCAGACCAACCGCCTGAATCCAACGCCGCGTTTATCTCAAAAGGCACATTTCCCATGAACAAACCCTCCAAACCCATCTCTGACAGTCCATAATGAGGCCGCCTTGTGTGGCAGCCTCATCGCTCCAGTTAATCAACTGGTGTATCCCATGCTTTGCGCGGCAATATTCAGATAAGGGTTCGCGGACATGGCATAGCCCTGAGCCTGCGCACCATACCCTGGCACGACGAAGCCGCCCTGCATATCGCCGTAACCCGCTGGGCTTCCATAACCAGCCGGGCTGCCATATCCCATTGGGCCTCCGTATCCTCCATAACCACCGTAGCCGCCATAATCATAGCCGAACGGCGTGAATCCACCGCAACCGTATTGCCTGCCCCGGCATCCTTGCCAGAACGGGAATGACGGATACCCACCAAAGTTGCCACCCCAGCATCCGGGAGCCCCCGGATAGCCCGGATACGGGAATCCTGGGAACCAGGGGTAGTGTGGATACTGCGGCTGATTGGGATCCTTTGCCAGTTCCTCTACGATGCATCCCCTAGCGTCGGTGTTATATGACGCGTTATCGGCGCATGAGCCGTTGGCGTCCGGCGCGAGCGCGCAGTCGGGCGTTTTTTCGTTGGCAACAGTACCGGGTGGGCAGCTGCCATCGCAGCGCCGTGAGTATACGCAGCCGCCGAACACATCGCTGTAATGCATACCCGGAGGGCAGCGATGCGCGCATCCATATCCAAACCCAAATTGTTCCGCCATAATTGTTAACCCTCTCCAACTGGATTGCTTATATCACCATTTGGTCCATACACATTTGTCGCCCACTCGGGTGTATCCTGGCGCACATGTGGAGTTAGCGCCGGGATAATAGCAATTCGATACAGTGCCGTAACCGTTCTTATGATGCGTGGGGTATTGCTTGGCGCAGCCGCAGCCGCTCATCACGGGCGCGGCGCACAGCGAGGCGTGGCACAGCGCGGGAGCGACTGGTATGCACGCGTCCCACAGCGCGCTAAACCGGAAACCCGGCGGGCACTGCGGCATACACGCGTGACCCCGCCTGCGATAGCTCGACACATAGCCGGGAAAATAACCGGGACAGCAGGCGGGGTTATATCCCGAGGCCAGCACGGGATCTATGCCATAGTCCGCGCCGCCAGACTTAGTTTCCGCGCCATACGCAATGACCGATGCATCCAGTTGCCTGGCTTCGGTCTTGCCGCCGCCGGTTCCCCCGGCCTGTTTCTGATGACGCGGCGCGGCGGCCGAAGTTGGCGTTATAGTTGTCGCCGCGCTCGATTCCGTGGCGTTATCACGCTCTCGGGTCGGATATTCAATCCCGTCTTCTATATGATCCCACCCGTAAAGGTCAGGATCCATTCGTAAAGGTTCCATGTATTCCCTCCAGCGGCGCCCAGTTTCTGATTGTCCAGGCATTTCGCGATAGGCCCGCTACTGGTACGGTATGCCGGCGCTAGAAATGTGTGCGGATGTGTGTGGATACATTCAAGGACTTGCCTGCCGATCATCTAGTACTCCATCTCGGCTAAATCCCATGCAATCGCGGGTCTTTTTCCGTCCGGCTGCGTCGCTGCTCCGGGCAGCGGACCACCAGTCCGCCACCCACCGCGCTCCGTGCTGGTCGAAAAAAAACCGCGCGATGGCAAGGAATTT
>JAISBH010000133.1 GCA_031266295.1 Oscillospiraceae bacterium
CTCGCCGCGCGCGCGAGTCCGACGCTGTCTTATCTAGCTGGAAAGCGATCGGTGCGGGCATTGTACCTCCGTGATTTTGCGAATAATAGTTATTCTCGCGTGACGTTGCGGATCCACTTGTTCCCGCGCAGACGGAAGAAGGCGATTATCCATTTGAAACATTGATCAATGTATATGCACAGGAACACCATCGGCAGCGGCCAGCGCCATACAAACGCGGCCAGCGCGGACAGCGGCAGTACGACCAGCCAGCCGCACAACAGATCCACAATAAACACGAACCGGCTATCGCCAGCGCCCCGGTTGATCCCGATGAAGCACGAGGCGTGATACGTCGTGCCGATCAACGTCAGCGCGCCGATTGGAATCAGCGTGTTGGCGAGCCTGCGCGCCTCATCCGATATGTTGCCGTACAGCGAGGCGTACGGCCCGCGCAGCAGGAACACCATCAGCGCCATCACGCAGCCCACGCACACGAACAGTATCTGGATTGTGTTGGAGTACTCTCGCGTCTTTTTGTAATCCTTAGCTCCAACGGTCATGCCTATCATAACGCACGCGCCGATCGTCAGGCTTGAGGAGAACACGCGGCCCAGCTCCATCAGGCCGGTTGTGATTGTGTTCGCGGCGATCATTGTCGAACCCAGCCGCCCGATTATCGCAGCCTTGCCGACGCCGACCAGCGCCCATTGAATATCGCCCAGGCCAACCGGCATACCATACTTTACATAATCGCTCCAGAGTACGCCGTCGCCGCGCAGCAAGTCGGCTGGTATGAATCTGATCTTCTTCTGCTTAAAGAACAGATACCACCAAACGATGCATAGTTCGACGCATCGGGATATGACAGTCGCCAGCGCCGCCCCGGTCACACCCATAGCGGGCAACCCCAGCTTACCGAATATGAGTACATAGTTGAGTCCTACATTAGTGAGTAGCGCAACCGCCGTCGTATACAGCGTGACGCTGACGACCTCGACGCTGCGCAGCATACCTATCAGCGCCGTCGACAGGGCGAAGGGCAGGTACGATACCGCCACCAGCCGGAAGTAGGGCAGTCCCGCGTCCAGTACACCGGGTATGTCGGTGAACCGCCCCAGCAGCCAGCGCGGCCAAATCTGTATGGCCGCAAACACGGCGACAGAGATAGCCATGCACAGCATGGAGACCATCGCGAATATACTGCGGATGCGCCGCTCATCCTTGCGCCCCCAGTACTGCGCGATAAGCACGGACGAACCGCTGACCATGCCGCTGATCGCCGCCGTGAAGAACGCCGTCGCGCTGTTGGCCTGCGCAACCCCGGCTAACGTAGCGTCGCCCAGGCTGGATACCATTACCGTATCCGCCTGATTCACCAGTAAAGAAATGAATCCCTGCACGGCCGCTGGCAGCGCCAGCCTAATCAGAGTCTGATAGAACGACTTATCGCGAACCATGTTAGCGGATCGCCTCCCAGCGCATTATACTCTGACGCGAACATTGACGCAATACCGCCGATCTGGTATAACTTAACTCACTACTCACTTACGTTAATGCTCTGTTTAAGACAGGAGGAGGTACTATGAGCATACTGCAGGATATCAGTGCTGCGCTGCAGCGGGGCCGTATGCCTAAGGTGAAGGAATTGGTCACCCTCGCGTTGGAGCAGGGTGAAAGCCCGAAGGCCATTCTGGAAGAAGGGTTGCTTGCCGGCATGAGCGTCATTGGTGAAAAGTTTAAGAACAATGAGGTGTTTGTGCCAGAGGTGCTGGTGGCGGCGCGCGCGATGAACGCGGGCACGGCGCTGCTGAAGGAGCGGTTGGTCGAGGACGGCGTCGCCGCGAAGGGCAAGGCCATCATCGGAACGGTTAAGGGCGATCTGCACGACATTGGTAAGAACTTGGTCAAACTGATGCTTGAGGGCAGGGGTCTAGAGGTCGTTGATCTGGGCGTAGACGTCAGCCCCGAGAAGTTCGTCGAGGCCATTGACGAGGAGAATGCACAATTAGTGTGCTGTTCGGCGCTGCTGACCACGACGATGGGCGAGATGAAGCACGTAGTCGAGGCCATTGAGCGGGCGGGATTGCGCGACAAGGTAAAGATAATGGTAGGCGGCGCGCCTATTACCCAGAGTTTCTGCGACGCGATAGGGGCGGACGCCTACACGCCCGACGCGGCGTCAGCGGCTGATAAAGCGCTGGAGTTTGTGACGGCTTAACCGATCAATAAGGCAGACTGGCGGTATCTTTTGTCGGGCATTATCAGACCAACGGTTCGTTTTATTCACTGACATAGTACAGACCGTGGGTCTGCGAGAGGATTGACCTGGTGTCCGATCAATCCTCTCGCAATTTGACGAGCGTCGACGCCTTGCGCCGGCGTTCGTTATTCATGGCGGCGTAGTGCTTACGCGTCGTGTTGACGTCGGCGTGCCCTAGTACGTCCGCAACGAGGTAGATATCACCGCTTTCCTTATATAATGTAGTGCCGTACGTACTGCGCAGTTTGTGCGGGGTGATTCGCTTGAGCGGCGCGGCCGTTTTGGCATACTTGCTCACCAGATTCTCGACGGCCCTCGCCGTGATCCGTCGCCTCTGAAGCGAGAGGAACAGCGCGTCCTCATGACCCGGAAGCGTCGCGACCTGCTCGCGTTCCATCATATACGCCTTGAGCGCATCCGCCACTTCGTCAGAGAAATAGAGGATCGCTTGATCGCCACCCTTGCGTGTGACACGGAACGCATTTTCCTCAAAGTTAACATCGCCCATATTTATCCCGACGCACTCGCTGACTCGGATTCCCGTGCCCAGCATTAGCGTCATCATCGCGACGTCGCGCTTGCCCAGCGCGCTATGATATGCCTGCTGATGGGTGGTCAGCGCCTCGCCGGTCTCGGTCAGGTCAAGCAGGCGGGCGGCTTCGTCAGGTTCAAGATGCACGATAGGTTTTTCGCGAAGTTTTGGCAGCTGAATCAAGCTGGTGCGATTGGAAGATATATATTCGTGCGTAAATAAATATTGGAAGAATGAACGAAGCGACGACATCTTGCGCATCTTGCCTGGTGCGGCGTTGTCGCGGTATGAACGATAGGCAGTCAGCGAGCCAGGTTCGGCGGTTGGATCGGCGGCGGGCGTCTTATAGCGTGTCAGATACTGTTGATACCGCTCGAAGTCGCGGGTAGAGATCTTGTCCAGCTGTTCCGACATGATGCTTCGGACGTCTTGATCCTGGAACTCATAGATATTCTCTGATAAGTATCTGAAGAACACCCTCAGATCGTACGCGTACGCCAGGCGCGTGCGCAGTGTAACCGTATCGGCTATGCTGTTCAGGAAATCGCTGCAGCATCCGGGCAATTCGGTTAACAACTGTTCGAGCTGTGCCGCGTTTTTGTTGGCGATGGCTTCGGCGTGCGAACCACGTGGCGGTTCGGGTGGTTTGGGTTTTGGCTGTCGCGTTGACTGCTTTTGCATTAGCTCCTCCAAAAGCGTATTAACACTTCGTTAAAGTATTCTTTCGCGAATAGTATGGACTCTCCCCCATTCGTCGGGGTTTCACGTATCCCGACGATTTATTTTTTTCAACGCCGACCGCGATTATCCTGTATCGCTTGCCGCGCTAGTTCATCGCATCGGTTATTTTCTTTGTCGCTCGCGTGACCCTTGACCTTCTTGAACGACACCTTGTGCGTTTCACAAAGCCGCAGCAGCGCCTGCCACAGATCCTTATTCAACACCGGCTGCTTCGTCGATGTTTTCCAGCCGTTGCGCTGCCAGTTAACCAGCCAACGCTGCGTGAACGCGTGAACGACATACGCCGAATCGCTGTATACCTCGATCGCGCAAGGTCGCTGCAGAACGCTCAGCGCGGCTATCACGGCCTGGATCTCCATGCGGTTGTTGGTTGTGTCAGGTTCGTAGCCGCTTAGTTCTTTTCGCTTATCACTGCATAACAATACTACGCCCCAGCCACCAGGGCCGGGGTTACCGGAACACGCGCCGTCCGTATAGGCGATGACCTTGGTCAATGACGGCGCGTCGACCCGGTCTTGAGATATAGTTAGTTCTGACATACAAACCTTTCGTAAATACGAATTCTAACGGCGTGAGATTCCCCGCCTGTCGCCGATTAACCCCACGCCGAATCAAATATTGTTCACCCGCGCATTACAGCAGCTTTCGTCGCCGACGCGCACACCGCGTCGATCACTGCCGCGCGGAAACCACCCTTCTCCAGCGCGTACACCGCTTCGATAGTCGTACCTCCGGGCGAGCACACCGCGTCCTTTAGCGCTGCAGGTATTTGGCCCGATTCAAGCGCCATCCTACCCGCACCCACCAATGTCTGCGCCGCCATTTCATATGCCATTGATCGCGACAATCCGAGCCGCACTCCTGCGTCCGCCATCGCCTCAATGAATATAAACCCGTATGCTGGCCCGCTGCCACTTAACCCCGTCGCCGCTTCCAGGTCGCATTCCCTCACGAAGAACACGCGCCCGCACCGTTCCAGCACTCCCGTCATCCATGCAGTCAACTCTTCGCTAAACGTATGATCACGGCTCACCGCGAACACCCCTTCCCCCACCATGGCCGGCGTGTTGGGCAT
>JAISBH010000190.1 GCA_031266295.1 Oscillospiraceae bacterium
GCGGATAGCCGGATGTTGCGTCGCGCAATATAGATGTAGCGTTGCGCAACGCCGCGCTTGGGTTGCGTCGCGTAATCCTCGGTTGTACGCTGCGGCGGGACGCTGTTCGATCTGCGGATCGAATGCGCTTTAAGTTTGTAGCGCCCCGCCAGTATGATGTGAGTTGACTATTTCCTTATGGCATTATCACTGGCGGGGCGCAGGGTTGGAACGAAGGAACGAGGAACGCCCTCCCTTCCCCCCGATGGGGGGTACAACGGGGGTTTCGGGACTCTGTCCCGGACCCTGCGAAGGGCTATCCGCCCTTTCGAAACCTGACCAGGCTTCGCCTGGACCATCGTGATACACAGTCTACCGGCTTCGGACTGCCTGTTGTACCTGGATAGTCTATTTCGTAACGTAACCGGCTCTCCCGTTGCTTGCAAACCATATCGTAATCGACAACCCTCATCGCCCCCGTAGGGGGAGATGTCGCCGCAGCGACAGAGGGGGTTCCCCACGGTTGTGCTCCGATGCTCTATCTCGTAACGTAACCGACAACCCTCATCGCCCCCATAGGGGGAGATGTTGCGGCGCGCAGCGCGAAGCGGGCGCGTATCCGCAGAATCCCGAAGGGATTCTTACCAATCTCCGCAGCGACAGAGGGGGCTCCCCGGCTTATGGCGCGGCCGTAGCGGTCGGTTCCGCTATTTGACCGGGATTGAACCCACCGCCTCCAAGCCTGCCGCCTCCAAACCCGCCGCCCATTCTCCCGTTCTGCAGGCCGTACGCGCCGCCGTCCTCCGACGCTGACGAGACCGCCGCGTCCTTGCTCAGCATTGCGTCGAACCGTTTCACCCCATCAACCCAAACGGATACCGTCTCGTCCGGCGACATATCCGGCGACGAAAACCCCGACGCTGAACACGCTATCTCGCTCTCGATCGCTAGTATCACATCACCCGCCTCACTGCGCAACTCAATCACGCTGCCCGCCTCCACGGCCTGCCCGAACCGCACCAGCAGAACGGGTTGAGTAGACTCCGCCGCCACTGATAGCACGGAACCCGCCGTGATCAACCGACCGCCATATACCGTGAACGTCCCGTCAAAGTCGATCGCTCCCTCCATGCCCTGCGACTGACCGTTCAAGTACAACTCGCCGCCGTACATGACAACATTGCCGTTCGCGTCGATCGTGTCCGTGCCGCCTGTCGCTCGAATCACGCCGCCGTTTATGCTCAGCGTCATCGACGCAACTGCCGAACCACCCCGACCCATACCCCAGCCGCCCCTGCTGGCCGATCCATCGCTCAGGTTGATCGAATCGTCCGCCGATTGAATGCTATACTCGCCGCCGTTGATCTCAATCTCCGATCCTTCTAGTCCTTCAAAACAGCGCTCTATAGTTATGTTGCCACCATTAATCTCCAGCAGTCCTTCCGCGTGAACGCCGTCGTCGCCCGTCCTGATCGAAAACTTGCCGCCGTCGATACATATGTCGCCATCCGAATGCACCGCGTCATCCTGCGTGTCTAGCGCGAACACACCGACCCATACGCTGATCATCGTCCCCGCCTTCAAACCCTTCATGCTCTCGCCGTCGCCCTCGGTCTCTTCGGCCGCTTGAACGAATCCGCCGAACCGATTGTTGTGCCCAGACTTCCCGCTTGACAGTTCGACAGCGTCCGCGCCGCCGCCAGCGTGGATCGCGTATTCGCCGCCCGTGATGACCAGCGCGGATTCCGCCTGCACGCCGTCGTTATACGCGGCGATGTTTAGAACGCAGTCCTCTAGCTGAATGAATCCCTTCGCAGGATCGTCAGCCTTGGTGGACTTAATCCCATCGCCGCCAGACGTGATCGACGCCGTTACGCCCTTCATCGCGACGCCGTCGCTCCCTCGCAGCGCAAAACCTCCTATTGTAACGTCCATCGTGCCTCCGGTCATGATCAGCATATCCTTTGCCCATACGCCGTGCCCCGGACCCTCGACGGTCAGCGCGCCGCCTCCGGTTATTACCAGGTCGTTCTTTATATAGACAGCGGATTGCGCGGACTTAAGGTCGTCGTCTTCGGAATCGGCCGCGTCTGCCACGCCGCCCTTGACCGTGTTCGACGTGCCGTCGGCCAGTATGATCGCCACCCTCGCCGCTTTCCTGGCGTATATCGCCGCCGCGCCGTCATTGACAATCGCGGCGCCGTCCAATACAAGCCGGACTACGTCGGTCTTCTTCGCGTCGATCAGCACCTGCCTGCCGTTCGACTCGCCTGTCAGGACATACGTGCCGGGCAGCTGTATAAGAATAGTCGCCGCGTCGGCCGCCGCGCCGACGCCCGTTATTTTCACGCCGGACGCAGTCATGTCGATGCGCGTAGCGTCGTCGGGGATGGACGCGTCCTCGTCCTCCGCCGTAAACGCGTACAACAACTCGGTGTAATCGATAGACTCAACAGCGGTCTCATCCGCCTGCGCGAACGCGAACCCGCTAGCCGCCGGGAACGTCGCGGCGCACAACAGCGCAGCGGTTATCATCACGGCGGCGATTGCGTGCCGCCGTCTATTTATGACGCCATAATTATTATTGAATTCCATTATCCCTCCTTCCCGGTACGACGCAAGCGCCGCCATACCGAACGCTCATGCGAACCATGTTCGCTGTGGCTCCTTAAAATAGTAACACCTGAATGTAAACTCAAGATAAACAAAACGTCAACGAAATGTTAACACAGTGTAAACTCATCAGATAAACACGTCAGAATATCCCGACGATCTCGCCGTCGTCGTCCACGTCGATCGACTCCGCCGCCGGAACCTTCGGTAATCCCGGCATCGCGATTATCTCGCCCGCGAACACGACCGCGAACCCCGCGCCGCGCGAGTATCTCGCCTCGCGGATCGTCAATATGAACCCGTTCGGCGCGCCCAGGCTGGACGGATCGTCGGTGAACGAGTACTGCGTTTTGGCCATGCATACGGGCAGTCCGGCCGGATGGTCGCGCTCGATGCGGCGCAGCGCGGTCTTAACGCCCGCCGCGAATCTCACCTCCGACGCGCCATACACCCGCTTGGCGATCGCCTCTACCTTATGTGCAAGGGGTTCCGATAAATCATATGTGAATGACAGGGGTTTCGGCGGTTCGGCCAGCACTGCCATGACCTCCGCCGCCAGCGCCTCGCCGCCGGCGCCGCCGCGCGCCCATACCTCGCATCGCGCAACACGCGCGCCGACCGCTATGCACGCGGATTCGATCGCCTCCAACTCCGATTCGGTATCCGTTGGGAAACGATTTATCGCCGCTACGACCGGACGATTCCACACCGTTGTGATGTTGCGAATATGGCGTTCCAAATTAGCCAGGCCCTTTTTCAGCGCGGTCAGATTCTCCTCGCCTAGAGCGTCTTTGGTCGCGCCGCCGTGATACTTCAGCGCGCGCGCCGTCGCGACCAGCACTACGCAATCTGGCTGCACCCCCAGCGCACGGCACTTGATATCAATGAACTTCTCCGCGCCCAGATCCGCGCCGAAACCCGCTTCCGTCACCAGTACGTCGGACAGCCGCAATCCCAGTTCCGTCGCCGCCGCCGAGTTGCAGCCGTGCGCTATGTTCGCGAACGGCCCGCCATGAATCAGTACGGGCGCGCCTTCGAGCGTCTGCACTAGGTTCGGCGAGAACGCGTCGCGCAGCAGCGCGGTCATTGCCCCTGCCGCCCTTAAATCTCCCGCCGTCACCGCCTTGCCGTCAAACGTGCGCGCTACCTCGATCCGGGACAGTCGCTCTTTCAATTCCGCAAGATCACGCGCCAGGCAGAACACCGCCATTACCTCCGAGGCCGCCGTGATGTCGAATCCATCCTCGCGCGCGAAGCCTCCGGATTTACCGCCCAGTCCGTCCACGATTCGTCGCAGCTGGCGGTCGTTCATATCCATGCATCGCCGCCAGCTGACCTGGCGCGGGTCGATTCCTAGTGGGTTGCCCTGTGAGATTGAGTTGTCGATCATCGCGGCCAGCAGGTTATTCGCGGCGGTTATGGCGTGCAGATCGCCAGTGAAGTGCAGGTTGATGTCGGCCATAGGACCTACCTGCGCCCAGCCGCCGCCCGTCGCGCCGCCCTTCACGCCGAACACAGGACCCAGCGACGGCTCGCGCAGCGCGGCCATTGCGTTTACATTTGCGCGGCGCAGCGCGTCCGTCAGACCAATCGATACAGTCGTCTTTCCCTCGCCAGCAGGGGTGGGGTTGATGGCGGTCACGAGAACCAGCCGCGCCTTTCGCGGTAGGTCGGCATAATGCCGCGCCTCAACCTTCGCCTTGTGGGTGCCGAACGGGATCAGCGAGTCCCGCGCGATGCCGGCCTTCTCCGCTATCTCCGCGATGGGCCGCAGTTCCACCCGCCTCGCTATGTCCAAATCTACTGATGGCATAAGTTACCTCCATGATAATATCCGATGGAATGTATTGTACGGTCAACGCGGAGGAATTACAAGATCACGGCAAACAGCGCGTCAAGGCGCGAAATAGTTAATAATTTGTTACATTTAGTCAATAGCGATTTACAGAATCACATAGTCGGGTTATATTAGAATAAGTCTGACTAATTGCGGCCCAATCGGACGCAGTTCGCCGACAGAGCAATTCATATGGCAAAATAGATCAAGCCAATCAAGGAGGAATCTGTCGATGAGACTCCGCTCAATTCTTTCGCTCGCACTCGCGCTGGCCCTTGCACTGGCCATGACGTCCGGCTGTGCCGTCGCCCAGACCGCCGAACCCGCCGAAGTCGTCGTCTGGCACACGTTTACCAACGACCAGGACGCGACGCTCAACGCGATCGCCGACGAGTTCAACGCCAGCCAGACCGCCGCCAAGGTGGTCGTGCAGTCGCAGCCCTACCAGGACTTCCTGCCCAACGTGCTCAGCGCCGTATCAAACGGCGTAGGGCCTAACATCATTATCAACTACGCGTCGACCGCCTCCGACTATGTCGAGGAAGGCCTGGTCGCGGATATCGGCAAGTATATCGACGATCCGCAGATAGGCATCCCCAGCTTCAAGGACTCGCTGCCCGCCGCGCTGGTCGAGGAAGCGTATGGTTTCGTTGACGGCAAGATGCACGCGTGGCCGCTGGTCACCACAGGCCCGATATTCTTCTACAACAAGACGCTATATGACGAACTCGGGCTGAAGGCGCCGGAGACATGGGCCGAACTGGCCGAGAACAGCAAGAAGATCTATGAGGCGAAGGGCATCCCCGGTTTCGCGGCGGATTCCATCACCGATATCGGTCAGACTCTGATCATGCAAAACGGCTCCGGCTACATCGACGCCGAGAACAAGACGATACTGTGGAACAGCCCGGAAGCCATCGAGCGCCTTGAGTGGTATGTCGACCTGCTCAAGTCCGGCGCGTTCGCGCTGAATCCGACGGGCGACTACTTCTCGAACGACTTCAACTCCGGCCTGCTGGCGTCCTATGCCGGGTCGTGCGCCGGGGTGCCGTACATCACGCCCGACGGGTTTGAGTACGCCGTGGCGCCGCTGCCTCAGGACGGTCCGGTGAAGTGGTATCCAGCCTGGAACCGCGGCTTCATCATCTTCGCCGACGACGAGACGGCCGAGAAGGCTTCCTACGAATTCGCGAAGTTCTATGCCTCCGCCGAGAACAACGTGAGGTGGGTCAAGTCGATGATCGCCCTGTCGCCATACGACTACACCTCGGAAACGGAATCCTATAATGCGTTCCTCGCCGAGAATCCCGCGCTGGCTGCAGTTCAGGCGAACCTGCCGTACGCTGGATTCCTGCCCAGCGTGACCGGATCGGCCACTGTGCGCACCGAGCTGGAGAAGGCCGTTAAGCTGGCTGCCGGCGGACAGCTGACCATCGTCGAAGCGGTAGCCGAGGCCGAAAAGGTCTGCAACGACGCGCTGCAAGGAAAATGAACAAGCTATTCGTACTATGCGTCGACGCGATGTGCGACATCGATATCGACTATGCGAGAACCCTGCCGAACTTCGGCAGGGTTCTCGCCGACGGCTCTTACATCCGTCAGGTCAAGCCGGTCTATCCGTCATTCACGTATCCGTGTCACGCGTCCATTATGACGGGCGTGTATCCCGATCGTCACGGCATCTCTCACAACGAAATAGTGTCGCCGGGCGTCGAGCGTCCGCCGTGGTACCGGATGAGATCGTCCGTCAAGGCCAAGTACCTGCTGGAGTACGCCAAGGAGCGCGGCCTTTCTACATGCGCGCTGAACTGGCCGATCACCGGCGGCGCGGACTTTGATATGAATATGCCGATGATACTGCCCATGTATTACGAGGGCGACGCGCTGCCGTTTTACCAGGGCAACGCCACTCAATCCCTGTTGGATCGTTACTTTCGCAAACATTATTGGGCGTTGTCGAACGCGCATGTCAGCTTCGACCTATTCACGATGGGAATCGCGCTGGATATCATTGAGGATAATGGCCAGCCCGACGTGATGTTCGTCAAGCTGTGCGATCTGGACAGTGTGAGGCATGAGTTCGGTGTCGACACTCCTCAAGCCAAGCGGGCGCTCAAATGGCACGACGCGCAGTTCGGTTCGCTGCTGGACGGTATCAGGCGGCACGGAGATCCCGATCACACCAACGTTGTCGTGCTGGGCGATCATGGCCAGTCAGACGTCGAGCGTGTGATGAACTTCAACCTGGTGCTGCGTGAGAATGGTCTGCAGACGCTGGACGCCGACGGGAGGCTGGCGTCTTGGGACGCGTACTGCCACACCGTTGGATTATCAGCGTGGATACAGCTGCGCGACCCTAATGATGCGGAGTTGTATGATCGTGTATACGATCTGCTTCTGAGTCTCAAGGTCGACCCTGCGTTCGCGATCGACTGCGTGTTCACCAAGGCCGAGGCTGAGGAGCAATTCCATCTGACAGGGCCGTTCGACTTCGTAATCGAGAGCGCAAGTCCGGTCAGTTTCGGCCATTCCCTTACCGATCCGCTGTTTGTGAAAACGAAGCCGGGTGATTACAAGACCGCGCCGGCCAGTCACGGCGGATTGCCGACACGTTCCCATATGACGACATTCTTCGCCAGCGGGCCATCGGTACGCCGCGGCGTTGTGATCGACACAGCGTCGCTGGTCGACGAAGCGCCGACTATGGCGCGTATGCTGGGCTTCGATATGCCCGGCGTCGATGGCCGCGTGCTGACAGAGTTGCTTAACGATTGACCTGCGGCTGATCGATGATCAATACGTAAAGCAGTATACAATCAAATCGGGGGCGGCGGCTTATGCAAGTTGATCTGGTACATGTTACCAAACGATTCGGCGGAGCGACGGCGGTGGACGACTTCACCGCAACTCTAGCCGACGGACAATTGGTCGCGCTGCTGGGGCCGTCCGGCTGCGGCAAGTCCACTCTGCTCAATATGCTGGCGGGGATACTGCCCGTTACAAGCGGGCGCATTCGGTTTGATAAAGACGACGTGACGCATTGGCCGCCAGAACGACGCGGAGTCGGGTTGGTATTTCAGAACTATGCGTTGTATCCGCATATGACAGTAGCGCAGAATATATCGTTCCCGCTGGAGATAAAAAAGACGCCCAAGCCCGAGCGGGAAAAGAAGATCGGCGAGATAGCGGCGATGGTGCACGTCGAGGAGTTGTTGAACCGTCGCCCCGACGAACTCTCCGGCGGGCAGCAGCAGCGCGTCGCTATCGCGCGAGCCTTGGTGAAACAGCCGCGATTGCTGCTTCTTGACGAACCGCTGTCCAACCTCGACGCGCGGCTGCGCCTGGAAATGCGCGAGGAGATACGCCGCGTTCAGCGCGAGACGGGCGTGACCACCGTGTTCGTCACACACGATCAAGAAGAGGCCATGTCCATCTCCGACCAGATCGTGCTAATGAGGGATGGGAAGCTCCAGCAGTGCGATCCAGCGCAAACCCTGTATCATAATCCGGCAAACCGCTTCGCCGCAGAATTTTTGGGGAATCCTCCTATAAACCAGCTGCATGGCAAGGCATCCAGCGGGCGATTCAAACTGAGCTGCGGCGCGGAGATACCGCTGCCGAATCCCGCGACCGACAGCGGTCGGCCCGCGATTATGGCCGTTCGGGCGGAGGCTTTCGCGATCGACGACGGCGGTTTCCCGTGCAAGGTGTCGGAGCTGTTCGAGATCGGCAAAGAGGAGATGGCCAGTCTTAAGATCGGCGGCGAGACGGTGCGCGCGTACCTGCCGCTGGAAGGCGGGATACGCAAGGGCGACACCGTGAGAGTCAAGCTGAAGCCGCGCGGCGTATTCTTGTTCGACGAGGAAACGGGTGAGCGCATATGAGCAAGCGCGGCGATCTGGAGCGTCAGACGGATTACACCCAAACCTCACGATTGTCAAAGATAGAGCCGCTGTTATACCTTGCGCCGTTTATGATAGGCATACTGGTGTTTACGCTGTATCCCGTTGTGAACGTGGTAGTGATATCATTTATGGAGGATTACAATTATCTAACCCGCGCGTTCTCGCGTCTTGGGTTAGGTAATTACATAAACGTTCTTAGCAATAAATACTTCATTCAGGCGTTGTCCAACACGTTCATATACGTACTGCTGGTTGTGCCGATAGCGACTGTCATCGCTCTGGCCGTGGCCAACACGCTCAACCAAAAACTGAAGCTGGCCGGGTTGTTCCAGACGGCATACTTCCTGCCGATGGTTACAAGCGTCACGGCGGTAGGACTGGCGTGGCGGTTCATGTTCAACGAACGGCTGGGCATCATCAACTTCTTCCTGTCATTGCTGCGTATCGATCCGGTCGGCTGGCTGACCAAGGCGGAATGGAGTATGCCCGCGCTGGTCATCTACGGCATATGGAATATTCTGCCGTTCACAATAATACTGCTGCTGGCCGGACTGCAGAGCGTGAACCCGATGTTCTACACTGCCGCGAGGGTGGATGGATCAAAGGGGTTGAGGATATTCTTCAGGATAACGGTGCCGCTGCTCGCGCCGACGATCATGCTTACCACTATTGTTAACACCATATCGTCGTTCAAGGTGTTTAATGAGTTGTTTCCGTTGTTCAAGGGGCAGGCGGGGCCGTTCTACAATCTGTATACGGTCGTATATTTTATCTATGAACAGATGGCGGGCAAGCCTCGGTTGGGTCGCGCCGCGTCCGCCGCGCTGGTGCTATTCGCGGTGATATTTATCCTGACCATGCTGCAGCTGCTGATACAGCGCAGGTGGAACAGGTCGGGGAGGATGTGATATGCGAAAGAGCGTGCGCGCAATTATGATAGTCCTTTTAACAATTGGCGCGCTGGTGATGGTGTTCCCGTTTTACTGGATGTTCATTTCCGCGTTCAAGACGACGCAGGAGATCAACCGATTCCCGCCGACGTGGCTGCCGGGGTCGCTAAGGTTTGACAATTTCGTGATTGCGTTTCAGAAAGCGCCGTTCGCGAGGTATTTTTTAAACTCAGTTATTGTAACTGCGGTATGCGTTGTGTGCACGGGTTTCACGACGATACTGGGCGCGTTTGCGTTCTCGAGGTTGAAGTTTCCCGGGCGCGAGGTGATATTCTCGTTACTGTTATCGCTGATGATGATTCCGTTTGAGATGGTTATAGTCACCAACTATACTACTATTATTCAGATAGGGTTCAACGATTCGCTGCCGGCGCTGATTATACCGTTTACCAGCAGTATATTTTACACGTATATACTGCGCAATTTCTTTTTGACGGTGCCGGATAGTTTGTATCATTCGGCGAGGGTGGATGGAGCGGGGAACTGGCGGTTTTTGTGGAAGATATTGGTGCCGATGGCGAGACCGTCGCT
>JAISBH010000218.1 GCA_031266295.1 Oscillospiraceae bacterium
CGCGAGGGCAAGCTGGGCGTGATGGATTACTACCAGCTGCAGAACACAATCGCGGACACAGATATGCGCGAAAGCCTGTCGCAGGCCGCGAGACCTGGTTCCTCCGTCGAGCCAGGCACGGTTCAGTCCAGGCCGCAAGGATAGGCCTATCAGGCTGTTCATATCGCGCTGTTCGGGGGAGCCCTTAAGCAATAAGGGTTCCTCCTTTTTGTGGGCGAAAAAGCTCGTATGCGCGAGCTTCGGCAAGCAACGAGAAGCAACCGCGTGCATTTCGCATCAATTCCCCGAAAATCCCAATTATTGCCACTTGCCAATCGGACGAATTGCGAGTATACTGCGCTATGGTTGTTAGCACTCACTGACATCGAGTGCTAACAAAGCCCAAACCGAGTAACCCGGACGCGAAAGCGTATGGGCAATAAAAATTAAGCCAAACAACAATCAATGCATCAAGCTAAGGAGGCGCGCATCATGAACGTGAAGCCATTAGGCGATCGGGTAGTGATCAAGAACATCGAGGCCGGCGAGACCACCAAGAGCGGTATCCTGCTAGCGGGATCAGCGAAGGAAAAGCCGCAGATGGCGGAAGTGTTAGCGGTAGGACCAGGCGGCAATGTCGACGGCAAGGACATCGTCATGCACGTGAAGCCCGGCGAAAAGGTAATCTATTCCAAGTACGCGGGCACCGAGGTCAAGGTCGACGAGCAGGAATTGATCATTGTTCGTCAGAGCGACATCCTCGCGGTTGTCGAATAATTAAAGCGGCATAACACGAATCGTATAACATGAACCGCATAGCAATAGGAGGAGATAACTATGGCCAAGCAGATCAAGTTCGGTGAGGACGCGCGCAAGAGTCTGGAACGCGGCGTCAACGCTTTGGCGGATACCGTCCGTATTACATTGGGACCAAAGGGCCGCAACGTCGTTCTGGACAAGAAGTTCGGCTCGCCGCTGATCACGAACGACGGCGTGACCATCGCCAAGGAGATCGAACTGGACGATCCATTTGAAAACATGGGCGCGCAGTTGGTCAAGGAAGTCGCGACCAAGACGAACGACGTGGCCGGCGACGGCACGACGACCGCCACGCTGCTGGCGCAGGCTATCGTCCGCGAAGGGCTGAAGAACCTGGCCGCAGGCGCGAACCCGATGATCCTCAAGCACGGCATTGAGGCCGCGACCGAGAAGGCCGTCGAGAGCCTAAAGAACGTCAGCAAACCCATCGCGGGCAAGAAGGCCATCGCGCAGGTCGCGTCAATCTCCGCGAGCGATCCCGCCATCGGCGAACTCGTCTCCGAGGCGATGGAGAAGGTCGGCAACGACGGCGTCATCACCGTTGAAGAGTCCAAGACCATGAAGACCGAACTGAAGCTTGTCGAGGGTATGCAGTTCGACCGCGGTTACGCGTCCAGCTACATGGTCACCGACACCGACAAGATGGAAGCGGTGCTGGATGATCCGCTGATCCTGATCACCGACAAGAAGATCAGCAACATCCAGGAAGTACTGCCCGTGCTCGAGCAGGTCGTACAGTCCGGTAAGAAACTGCTGGTCATAGCGGAGGACGTTGAGGGCGAGGCGCTAGCCACGCTGATCCTGAACAAACTGCGCGGCACGTTCACGTGCGTAGCGGTCAAGGCGCCGGGTTTTGGCGATCGCCGCAAGGAGATGCTAAAGGACATCGCCATCCTGACAGGCGGACAGGTCATCACCGAGGAACTCGGGCTGGATCTGAAGGAAGCGCGTCTGGATATGCTGGGCAGCGCGCGCCAGGTCAAGATCGATAAAGAGAATACCACGATCGTCGAAGGCGCGGGCGACGCGTCCGAGATTAAGGCCCGCATCAACAGCCTGCGCAGCCAGATTGATGATACCACAAGCGACTATGACCGTGAGAAGCTGCAGGAGCGCCTGGCCAAGCTGGCTGGGGGTGTGGCGGTTATCTCAGTGGGCGCGGCTACCGAGGTCGAGATGAAGGAGCGCAAGCTGCGCATCGAGGATGCGCTGGCGGCGACGAGGGCGGCGGTTGAGGAAGGCATCGTGCCGGGCGGCGGAGTAGCGTTGCTCAATGCGATTCCAGAGGTTGCGAAGCTGCTAGCGACGACGGACGGCGATGAGAAGACGGGCGTCACGATTATCGCGCGTTCGCTGGAGGAGCCGGTGCGTCAAATCGCGCTGAACGCAGGTATCGACGGGTCGGTCATTGTGGATGGGATCAAGCGTTCAGGCAAGAGCGGCTACGGGTATGACGTACTCAAGGGTGACTACACCGACATGGAGGAGCGCGGCCTGATGGATCCGACGAAGGTAACGCGCAGCGCGCTGCAGAATGCGGCCTCGATCGCGGCGATGGTGCTAACCACTGAATCCCTAGTCACCGATCTGCCCGAAAAGAATCCGCCGCCAGCGGCTCCAGCCGGGGGCATGGGCGGGATGTACTAGAGTCGGACGTTCACATCAATAGCTGAGCGAGTTGACATCAACCCGGGAGAGACGCTGCGTCCCTTCCGGGTTGTTTGTTGGGGATGGGGTTTGCGGCGGCATCTCTCCTACGGGGTAACGGGGGAACCCCCTCTGTCGCTGCGGAGATCGGTAAGAATCCCTTCGGGATTCTGCGGATACGCGCCCGCTTCGCGCTGCGCGCCGCAACATCTCCCCCTAGGGGGGCGATGAGGGTTGTCG
>JAISBH010000230.1 GCA_031266295.1 Oscillospiraceae bacterium
AATCGATCCTTCGCGTATTCTATTCAACGTGAAGACCGAATATCCTGCCCGCCATCATTCGCTCAGCGGGTATGACCATTGAGTCGTCGTGAATTCCGGGACGGCGTACTCAAACCGTCCGCTGCCGAAACGCGACTTCAACCATGGGCTTAACGCTAGATACTCCGGAATCGGTTCATCCTTACGGTTGACCGTGAATCCGCTCTCAAGCCCGAACTCCATCAATCCGCTGCCGGGCGAATCATAATGATAGCCGCGCTCATCCTGCCAGAGCGACGCATTGACGACCCTTTCAATGAAAGCGCCGAAACTGCCGTCTTCTGCCTGTCGACCGCACTCCGCAAGCCAGACAGCCTCGTTGCCCGGGCACTGAAGCTCGCGCCATGCGTATAGACCCTCTTTACTTAGTTCGTGGGGCGCGGAGGAGTGGATTGCGACATATCCATCGCCCTTGCGCCCGAATGTCCAGCCTTCACGTGATATAACCTCATCGAATTTGCGCGCGTTGAAGTGGCAGTGGGTCATCCATATATTGGGATTCGCGACGTTGTGCCAGATAACAACCAAAGTGCGTCCAGCTGTCAGCACGCGCGGCAGGAACGCCTGACCCGCCCAGTAATCCGGACGCAGACCGCTCCCTTCCGCCATGTTCTGAGGCGCGGAGAAGAACACGGTGACGTCGCCTCTCAGGGCAATCATTGCGGAGATGAAGTGCATGTCGCACATACCCACGTTGTGATCGCGCACGCCGCCGATTATGTAATCGCGCGTCCTACGGATCGTGAAGTCCGCATTGTGCTTGTCGAAGTGCATGATCCCTTCCTTGAAGAAGAATGTCGCCGGTATGAAGTTGTCGGCGAGATCCAGCAGCCCCTTCGGAGGGATGTATGGGCTGAACGCGAACTCGCTGTGCATTCCGCCGGCATTGGCTTCCGCATTGCCGAACAGCATCCAGAACAGGCCCGAAGCATGGCCGCTCATCAGACCTGAGCGCAGCGGCGCGTTGTAACTCCTGCCGCGCGGCGTCGCCATGACCCCGTCGAATGCGCTGACCGCGAATATGTACGTCATGAAATCCAACAGGATATTGACCATGTTTCGCAGCGGATACTCCTCCATGGGCAGAACCTCGCGCAGCACGAGAAGCGCGGACAGCGTTACAGGCAGATAGCTGTCCGAGTGCGGTTCGTCAAAACCCGCGCGGCATCGCTGATTCAACCACTCGACCAAATGCATCCGCCCCTTCAGGGAGTGATACATACCGTTTTGGCCGCAGTTGGTGAACATATCCAGCGGATACAACAGCCCCGCGAGATATTCGCATACATGGAACCCTATCCGATGATTCTCCGAGCAGTAGAACATCGACGACACGCCCGGTTCATCCACCCAATAACGGAAGCCCACCGCCGCGTGACGAATGGCTTCGGTCAACTCATCGGTCAGATGGCGGTCGCGCAGGTCTTCCCATACCATCCACAATAGAGGCAGGAGGAAGAAGTCGGCGCAATCCGCTCGTCGCTCAATCCTGTCGCACATGCTGCGGATGAGGTCCATTGAGATTTCATCGTAGCGTTCTAGCTTATACAGCGCCAGCGGGTCACCGGACGATGCGAGACGCTCCAACGCCCATCGCCGTCTTGGCTCGAAATTGTCAAATCCCGGCAAAGGCTGTACGGTATCTACCACCGTGAACCGCATCTCCTGCCAGTTCAGCAGCGTACCGTCGGGAAGCCGCCACTGCACCTTCACGCCATGCGGACCCGCCTTCAGGTCGGAAGGCAGGGCGGTGTCCTCGGTCGTTACGGAAATATCCTCTCCGACCGCCCCACCCAGTTTCTTTGCGTCCGCTTGAATTAGCCCAAGGGTAATGCCGCATATCTTGCCTAAATCCGTTGTATGGCCTATGTGGACGATCGGCGTCTCCCCTGACTTCCAGCAGTCGTCAACCATGTATGTCTCAAGCTGGCTTGCCGCGATGGATTCTCTCACGCCCGAATCCATGCTTAGCGGAATCTTCGCGCGTACGGGCTGCCGACACTCAAGCAGCTCCATGCTGAAGCTCATGCCCGTGCCGCGCCCGACGCATCCCTGAACCGCAAGGAGTCGGTTTTCTCCCGCTAGCAATTTAACGCTGGCCGTTTCATAGTTCGGTTTCGTTACATGCTCGAACACATAAACGCGTTCATGTTTGCGGTCGTTGATATCCGCGTTGTCCAGCACGATCTCGCCGTTCAGCCAAACGCGCAGCCTTTTTGCGTTGAAGCGAATGGTTATGGTTTGATCGCAGTCAGATTCCAGGACAGTATAGATGGGCGCGAGCGCGACCTTTTCCATAATGTAGTAATGTCCGTCGGCGTACTGGGGAGCGGGGTTCAGGTTAGCCCGCCACTTGGCGTCGGCGCCGTTTATAACGAAATCATCCAGTTCGCGGAAGGCAGGATCGCCGGAAACCAGCTGGTCGTTCGCCATACTCATAGCGGATTCCAATCCGGCGTTGAACCCTTCTCGGGTGCGCTCGCCTTCGTAATCCCACTCCAGCACGCCCGACACCATTATGGGTGCGATCATATCGTTAACGCTAATAACGCGCTCAAACAAACCGTTCCGGCTCATAGCAAATCCTCCGACTCAATTGCGCCCCTCCGCTGCACTAAGGCGGCGGAGGGGATTTCTGGTTGTTATTAAGGTTTAATTAATGCCTTCCAGCTGACGGTACAGCTCTATCTTGCTGTCGATGACTTCCTGACCGCCCTGGGAGAGGTAGTCGTTCATTGTGGACTCCCACAGCGCGTCAAACTCGGCGGCGGGGCAGGCGATGAGCAGCGGCAGACCGTCGCCGTTGTTCAGATTGGCGAGGAAGCCGTCGTACATCTCCTCAGCCTCGGTAACAATGCCCTGCCAGTAATAGTCGGCTACACCGCCGACACGGCTGAGCTGAGACGCCACGTCGTTCAGCCGTGTATGGCGTGCCTTCGCGTCGGTGAGTCCCCTCAGCGACGTCGCGTATCCGAAAGGCTGACCGTTGTATACCAGGTTGAGATCACCCACCGTGATGCGTTCGTAGCCTTCTATCACGGCCTTCTCTTCCTCGGTGTATTCGATGTTGGCGGGCGAGCCGTCGACCATCTCATAATGAACGCCTTCTATGCCATACGCCAGTACCCGGCATACGTCGTAATCGGCGAGGTAATTGAGATAGGATACGGCAGCTTCAGGATGCTGGGAGGTCGCCGGCACAGCGACATACATCCCTATGGGGGCATATGTCGGTATAACCTGCGTGCCGTATGGGTTGTCGAGCTGGAAGGCGACGAACTCAGCGTTCGGATCGCTCTCGTACAGCGCGACTATGCCAGTCTCGTAGAAGTCGTCCTGACCGAAAGCGATGGCGCGGCCCGTGCTGACCTGGGTATTGAATGAGGGCAGCGCGGTATCCGTGTCGATCATGAAGTCGGGGTCCATAATGCCGTCGTTATACAGCTTGTTCAGGAACTTAACGCCGTCCCTGTAGCCCGGCCAGAGTGGTTGAGGCGTTGAGGCCGCTATCTCGCCTGTCAGCTGGGCGCCGTCCACGAAAGCGAATATAATAGGCTTGGCCTGGGTGGCGTTATAGGCGCCCGCCATACCCAGAGGATACGTCTCAAGCCCCGATTCGCCGACGCCTTTCGCGTTATAGAGGATGGCTTCGAAGTCCTCTATGCTCATGTGATAGAAGCCGTCCTCGTTGACCGCAAGCTCAATCCCCTGCGCGTCCAGATAATCCTTGCGGATGAAGTTGGCGTAGCGGCCCGTCTTGGCGCGTTGAGCGGGAATGGCGTACTGCTCGCCATTGAGCACGCCATATTCCAGAGCGGGGGCAATGTTGGCGAGGAGATTCTGCCCGTACTCAGGCAGCAGGTCGGTCAGGGCGGTCAGTCCGCCGTCGCGGCCATAGTTCATAATCATGCGCGTGTCATAGCTGAATATGATGTCCGGCGCGGCGCCCGAAGCCATCAGCGTGTTGAGTTTTGCGCTTTCCTCGGCGCGTGGGATGGGAACGTACTCCAGCTTGATGTTGTTGGGATCGCCGAACCCTTGCTGGAGCCAGCGTGTCCAGTAGTTGTCGGTCGCGGAGCCGTAGGTGTTCGTCGTGTTGCCGCGCTCAAACACCGATACCTGCAGCGTGACGGGTTCGCCCGACGCTAAGGCCATCGGCGCCAGTGAGGCGGCCAGCGCCAGTGCGAGCAGGGTACATAGCAGTTTCTTCATTGAGTTCTCCTCCATATAGTTTGGGTCGATTGGGTTTCGTGCCTTGATGCCGAAACGATCGAGATCGTTTCGGCTATCCCTTCAGCGAGCCTATCATGGTGCCCTTTACGAAATACCGCTGCAGCCACGGGTACATCAACATGACCGGTATCATACTGAACACGAGGCATGCAGCCTTGATGGTCTCGCTGATCAGACTTGTTTTAAACTCGGGTATATCCTCCATTAGCGCGGTAACCTGGCTAGACTGAATGAGCTGGCGCAGTCTCACTTGAATGGTGTACATCGATTCAGTGTTGATGTATAGCAGCGAATCCATGAACCCGTTCCAGCGCGACACTGCGTAGAATAACCCGACGGTCGCTATTGAGGCCTTGGAGAGCGGCAGTATTATGCGGGTAAGCACGGTCAAATCGTTCGCGCCGTCCACGAAGGCGGATTCCTCCATTTCCTTGGGCATGGCGGCAAAGAAGCTGCGCATGAGTATCATGTTATAGGTGGATAGACAGCTGGGGAGTACGAGCGCCCAGAAATTGTCGAGCAGCCCTAAGTCGCGGATGTTCAGGAATACGGGGATCATACCACCTGAGAAGTACATGGTTATTATTATATATACAAGCAGCGGTTTCTTGAACTGCAGGTGAGTGCGCGACAGAGGATATGCGCACAGCACGGTTATGATCAGACTGACCAGCGTGTACACCACAGTAAGCCACATCGAAAACCACATGGACCGACTGAGCGATTGGTTGTTGAACACAGCCTTATACGCGGTCAGGTCAAAATCGACGGGCCACAGGAAGACCTCGTTCCTCAGCACAGCGTTCTTTCCTGAGAATGACATAGACACGATATACAGGAAGGGTAACAGGCACGCAAGCGCGATAACGACCACGACCGCTATCGTGAAGGCCCCGAATATGCTGTCTTCCCGTGATTTCCTCATGCGCGCCACCCCTTTACCAAATACTCTCACCCGTTATGCGGCGACTGAGCGTGTTCGAACCTATCACCAGCAGAAAGTTAATGGCGGATTGCGCTAAACCTACTGCTGTGCCTATTGAAAACTTCGCCTGCTGTATGCCTACCCGGTAAACATAGGTGCTTACAACATCTGCGACTTCCATGACGACGCTGTTCTGCATGACATACGGCTGTTCAAACCCGATGCTCATCAGTCCGCCGACCGCGAGTATGAACATGATCATAACCGTGCCAAGTATGCACGGCAGCGTGATTGAGAACATCATCCGAAAGCGGGAGCATCCGTCCACCCGCGCCGCCTCATATATCGATTGGTCAATACCCGTTATGGCGGAGAGGTATATGATGGCGTTCCAGCCGATGGATTTCCACAGACCCACTACGAAGTATGTAAATATCCACCAGCTGTTGCTGGACAGGAAGGGTACGGCCGAGCCTGTTATTGATTTCACGATCGTGTTAATCATACCTGACGAGGAAAACAGCTGGTACATCATGCCGCCCACGACTACCCATGATATGAAATGAGGCAGATACATGATCGTCTGGGTGACCTTTTTGAACTGGCGGTCTGTCACCTCGTTGAGGAACAGCGCTAGCAGTATGGGCGCGGGGAAGCCCAGTACCAACCCAATCACGTTGAGCGTGAGCATATTGCGCACGGACACCCAGAAGGCGGTAAACGAGAACACTTGCTTGAAGTAGCGAAGTCCCACCCACGGACTGTCCCAGATACCCTTGAACATGTTATAATTGCGGAATGCAATCTGGACGCCGCCCATGGGTTTATAGCAAAACAGGAAATAAAATGCAATTGGTGCAATTAACATAACATACAGCCAATAATGGCTGCGTACGGATCTTAGCGTCCGCACCGCGTTGGAACGTCTGAAGGATGGCCGCGTACCCGTCATGATGATCCTCATCCTCTCAGCCGAACCCGGCGCGAATTCAATAGTTTCTAACTTGATTATACGACGGAGCTATCCATATGTATATAGAGAAACATGCGCCAAATATGTAGAATCCGCTATAGAGCAACTGTGGATAAAAATGAATGATTCCTTGGAAATTTAAACGGTTGGCAGGATTTCTCATAATAAAGTATGGATAGGATTCTATCGTCAATCTGCAGTTAGGCTGAACGCTCAAATGGCTTCTAGCTTTACGGGCGATATGTGTTTTCGGCTCTTACACGAAATACTTCTCCGCCGCTTTCAGGAGGCGGCAAAATTATTACATATTCTATAATCATTATAAAAAAGATTAACTGAACTCGTGTTCATTCTTGACAGAGCGGCTCAATGGGCGGCTTGGAGAGTGCCACAATCGGCGGCCATAACGCTATGCAGCTTGACGGCCATATCCAGTGCCTTCTTGATCTGCGCGGCGGCGTGGTAGTACACGTCCACCGAGTTGGTTGATCCCGCGCTGACTACCTGCTGTAGTACACCCATGCCGTATCTGATTCTCCACCGAGCCGCATCGGGGACACTGATCCGCAAACATAAAACTTGATAGAACGCCATATAACATGGTATAATCTTCCCGTAATGAACGAAATCGCCGCTGCGCAGCGGCGGTTCCATCCATACAATTAGTGTTCATTAGCTGATGGTGTTTAGGAGGCTCCGTCTCTTTGGCGTTCTGTCAGTTTTGTGGAGGTAGCCGCTGTGCTCGAGCTGTTGTCTATGCAGTCCATAACTAAGGAATTTCCAGGTGTGCGCGCGCTGTCGGGCGTCAACCTTGCCGTGCGCGAGGGCGATATTCACGGCGTCGTCGGCGAGAATGGCGCGGGTAAATCCACCCTCATGAATATACTCTCCGGCATTTACCCTTATGGTTCCTACGAAGGCCGGTTCTTCTTCAGCGGCGAAGAGTGCCGCTTCCACTCCATCGCCGACTCCGAACGCAAGGGTATCGTCATTATTCACCAGGAACTCGCGCTTGTACCATACCTATCCATCGCCGAGAATATGTTCCTGGGCAACGAACAATCCTCGCGCGGGGTCATACGCTGGGACGATACCTACCGCAAGGCTGAAGAACATCTGCGCACCGTCGGGCTGATGGAGAATACCCACACCCTCATCAAGGACATCGGCGTAGGTAAACAGCAGCTAGTCGAGATCGCCAAAGCCTTGACCAAGAACGTCAAACTCCTCATACTCGACGAACCCACATCCTCACTCAACGAGCGTGACGCGCATAAGCTGCTCGACATGCTCC
This sequence comes from Oscillospiraceae bacterium, assembly GCA_031266295.1. Lineage (GTDB taxonomy): Bacteria > Bacillota > Clostridia > Christensenellales > Aristaeellaceae > BNUH01. Next base: position 7,465 of record JAISBH010000230.1, read on the forward strand.
TGGACTTCAAGCGCACCCGAGGAATTACGTCCATCATCATCTCGCACAAACTGAACGAAATTGCGTACGTATCCGACCGCATCACCGTTCTTCGCGACGGCATGACCATCGAAACCCTTGAAAAGGACAAGGACGACATCACCGAAAACCGCATCATCCACGGCATGGTCGGGCGGGATATGTCCCAGCGATACCCTTCGCGTAAACCTTGCGTCCGGAACGACGTCGCGTTGCGCGCCTCCCACTGGAACGTTTACCACCCACTCTTCACTGAAAAGAAACTTGTAGACGACGTGTCAATCAATGTTCGCCGGGGAGAGGTCGTCGGGATGTACGGCTTGATAGGCGCGGGTCGTACTGAACTGGCGATGTCAATATTCGGCAGGGCATACGGCGCGCACATTACCGGAGAACTCATGAAAGACGGCAAGCCTGTCGAATTGACGTCAATACCAAAGGCGATCAAGACGGGATTCGCGTACATCACCGAAGATCGCAAACAAGACGGACTTATTCTGCCGTTCTCAATACTGCGCAACCTTACTCTGGCTAGTATGCAGTCGGTCAGCAGTCACGGCGTGATCGACGCCGATCTCGAGCGAACCGGCGCCGCCGATACAAAGGAGCGCCTTAACGTCAAGGCCCCCAATATCGAGCAGCAAGCGGGCAATCTCTCGGGCGGGAACCAGCAGAAGGTGCTTCTGGGTAAATGGGTGTTCGCCAAACCGGATATACTGATGCTGGATGAGCCTACGCGCGGCGTCGACGTCGGCGCCAAGTACGAGATATATAAGATAATCAATGAACTGGCCGAACAGGGCAAGGCAATATTGCTTATATCGTCCGAATTGCCGGAGATACTGGGCATGTGCGACCGCGTGTATGTGATGCACGAAGGCCGCCTGATCGCCGAATACCAGACCAGCGAGGCGACCCAGGAGCGGATCATGTCCGACATCCTCGCCACCGAACGCGAAAAAAGCGCAGCCGAAACCGCATAATACCATATCAGTTTGCTGGAGGTAAAGCCCATGAGTCAGACTATTGCCGCTGAAAAGAAGAACGCGTCGTTCGTCGGCATACTGCGCCAGTATATGATGCTGCTGATTCTCGCCGTCATCATCGTATTCTTCCAGATCGTGACGGACGGGAAGATGCTCAACCCGATGAATGTATCGAACGTTATTTTCCAGAACGCTTATGTCGTTATACTTGCGTGTGGTATGCTGCTATGCATCCTCACCGGCGGGAATATCGACCTGTCGGTTGGCTCGGTGGTCGCCGTAGTCAGCGCGTGCGCGGGCACGTTCATCATATCCTGGAAGTGGAACCCATACTTGTCGATGCTACTGTGCCTGCTGATCTCCATAGGCATTGGCATGTTCCAGGGGTTTTGGATAGCGTACTGCCGCATTCCGCCGTTTATCATGACGCTGGTAGGTATGCTGTTCTTCAGGGGCTTGACGCTTCGGATACTGAACGGGATGACGCTCGCGCCGTTTCCGCAAGGGTTACTGAAGTTCTCGACAGGGTTCGTGTTCGCCGGCGATCCTCTGGGGGGACTGTTGGGCGGTGCGGATGGGGCTAAACTGTTCGGATTGCGCAATGTGACATGCTTTGCGACGGGTGTGTTGCTGGCCGCCGCTTATGTTGCGATAACGTTTGTAGGGTACTCGAGCCGCAAGCGCAAGGGATATTCGGTCGAGGGATTCCTGGGGCTGCTGATCCGCACGCTTATCGTTTGCGCGGCGATTATCGCGTTGTTCTACCTGCTGGCCGGATACAGGGGCGTGCCGACCGTGCTCGTTACGCTGGGTGTAATCCTGCTGGTATATTCATTCCTTACCACGAATACCGTAATGGGACGACACCTGTACGCTCTGGGCGGCAATGAGAAGGCCGCGCGGCTGTCAGGCGTCAAGACAAAGCGCATGATGTTCCTAGCGTATACGAACATGAGCTTCCTGGCGGGAGTCGCGGCGCTAGTGTTCTCCGCAAGGCTAAACTCCGCCGCGCCTCAGACCGGTTCGGGGTTTGAGATGGACGCGATAGCGGCGTGCTTCATCGGCGGCGCGTCGGCGTACGGAGGCGTGGGTACGATAGGAGGCGCGCTGGTAGGCGGGTTGATAATGGGGATACTGAACAACGGCATGTCGATCATGGGACTCAAGACCGATACACAACAGATGATAAAGCCGCTGGTGCTGCTGGCCGCCGTCGCGCTGGACGTGATCCCCAAACAACGCGTGCTCGATCCGCTGCTAGACAGGATACGTTTGAGGAAGCGCGTGAACGTAAGCGCCTGAATATGGATTATGTTATTTAGTACGGAGGTATGACGAGATGCTGCCCGAGATTCGCTTCATTACCGGACAGGAACGCAATAGCCAGATGGAGATTGTGATTGAGGACACGCTAGCGGAGGAGAACGATCCGCTGGCCGCGCTGGCCACGGTGTCGGCGTATATATTCGCGTTCATGGAACGCTTGAACTGGGTTGGGTTCTATATCGCGAGAGGTGATACGCTGGTGGTAGGGCCGTACCAGGGACAGCCCGCGTGCGTACGAATACCGTTTGGGAAGGGTGTATGCGGCGCGGCCGCAGCGGAACGCAGGGCGATCCGGGTAGACGAGGTAGGAATGTTCCCAGGGTACATCTCGTGCGATTCGTCGACGCGCAGCGAACTGGTCGCGCCGATCATCATTGGCGGCAAGCTGTTTGGCGTGCTTGATCTGGATAGTCCGGAACCGGCGCGATTCAGCGAGGACGACCTGCGGATGATACAGCGCATAGCGAACCTGGTGGCAAAGGCCGTCGCAAGGTCCGCGACGCTGGAGCCTGCGCTGGTATAGCATTTTTAGAATTGCTGGCGCCTTCGGGAGGAACCCTTTTGCCGCCGGGGAACGCCCCCTCTGCCGCTGCGGCGGCATCTCCCCCTAGGGGGGCGATGAGGGCTGTTGGTTTCGGCGCGGTTTGCAAGCAACGTTACCACGGTACCCCGTCCTTCCTCCCATATCGCCCCCTTCGGGGG
>JAISBH010000249.1 GCA_031266295.1 Oscillospiraceae bacterium
CATCGATATTGACATAGCAAAAAAAGAATCTCCTAGCACAAATAGGTTTTTTAGAATATCCGACTTGCTAAACAAGGAAAGCGGTGATTATCAAATATTCTGCGATCTTGTGGTTTCCTGCGTTGGGATAAAATAAAATACTGCGGGCGATGCGCCAACGTACAGCAGACGGCTTTGTCGGCTTAACGTCCGCTCCGATTTCGGCGCAGGTGAGATAGTTCCAAGGCTTGACCTGACAAGCAATGTCTACGGCAGTCCATCCGCCATAGACATTGCTTGTGCGGATTCGATTTTGCTGCTATAACCTCCTACATCGAAAACGTCGTTTGCAGAATTGGCAAGCAATGACTGTGTGATCAACTTTGACATATAGTCACTTGACGCTTACAAATGCCCGACACCCCATCAATCTATAGATTGAACTCCTCGCTGCTCTCCCGCGCGAAGTTCAGCCGCTGCAGGATCACGTTCCTTAGCTGCACGAAGTCGGAGGAGCTGCGGTTGCGCGGATATGAAATGGGTACCTGCAGTTCCGACGTAATTCGGCCCGGACGCGGCGACATGATAAGAATACGCTGCGATAGATAGATCGCCTCGTCTACATCATGCGTTATAAGAATCATCGTGCTGCCGCGTTCCTTCCACAACGATATGATCTCATCCTGCAGATTCATGCGCGTGAATGAATCCAGCGCGCCCAGCGGCTCATCCAGCAGCAAAACGTCCGGAGCAACGGCAAGGGCGCGTATCAGCGACGCGCGCTGCCTCATACCTCCAGAGAGCTGATGCGGATACGAGTTGGCGAACTCGGTAAGCCCCGCCACCTCCAGTAGCTTCTTTACGAACGCCTGACTCCCTTTGAACTTCTTTGCGGACTTCAGCGCGAACTCAATATTTCCGCGTACGGTCAGCCACGGATACAGGTTATGTTCTTGGAATACCAGGCCGCGCTGCGGATCCGGCCCGTTGACGCGCTTGCCGTCGCACAATACCTCGCCGCGAGTGGGTATCTCCAGTCCCGCCACTATCCGCAGCAGCGTAGACTTGCCGCAGCCCGACGTGCCCACTATCGAGACAAACTCCCCCGGCTCTATCGCAAGGTTCACATTATCCAGCGCCTGGAGTGTCGCGTTCATGTCCTCGCGCGCGAATATCTTCGTCAAACCGACCGCCTGTATGCGCCCGGATCGAGCTGACGGGTTCATGCTGTTCAAAGGAGACTGTCTATTCAGCGCAACGCCCTGCGTCATCTCGCGCCGCCTTCCTGCCAGCGCAGCGCACGGCGTTTGATTTGCGTCAACACTACGTTGACTACCGTAAACGTCAGGCAAATTACGATGATCGCCGCGTACATCTTAGCGAACTCCGCCCATCCGCGCTGCCAGTTTATATACCATCCAAGCCCGGACTCAACGCCCATCATCTCGGCGACCATCAGCGCGGTGCACGCCATGCTCATACCCTGCGTCAAACCTTGGAATATGTGCGGCATGGCCGAGGGTATGGCTACCTTGAATATCAGCCTGAACCGCCCCGCGCCCATTGTACGCGCCACCTCAAAGTTGGCCGGCCTTATGTTCTGTATGCCGTTAAGCGCGGTCATCGTGACCGGATACCATACGCCCAGCGCGATCAGGAACACGCTGCCCCCAAACAGGGATGTGGCCAGTATCAGCACGATGGGCACCCATGTGGTGGAGGGAATCGGCCCTAGCACCTTGATCAACGGCGACACCCAATACAGCACGGTTTTGTTAAGCCCCGCCGTGATGCCGGTGATCAGCCCCGCCGCCGCGCCGGTAAGATAACCCGAGAACAGCAGTATCAGCGAGTGCTTGATGCAGTCCAGCAGCAACACGCGATCCTCGTACATGGCTGACAACACCTTATCCGGCCATGGGAAATAAGGCAGCGGCAGCGCGCCGGTCTTCAGCGTCAGCCTGTCGTACGCGAGGAACAGCAGCGCTATCATTGTATAGATAGGCGCGCTGTTCACCAGCTTTTCATGGACGCGCTTCGACGCCAGCGATGCCGCGAAGTATGCCAGCACGGCGGCTAGCGCCGCGCTGATGAAATACGTATAGATGTCGGTCGTCTTGTATACGGAGGTAGTCTTGAAATTCGGCGCCAGTTTATACTGCAGCAATACAAGCGCCAGCACGGCAGCCGGCAGCAGCGTCAGTATGCGCTCCCATGCCAGCTGAACCCTGGACTTTGGCCGGGCCTCCAACTGGCGCAGTTCCCATATAGAAGTGACGGAGTTGCCAGTGACTATTTCCATAGGACTACCTCCGCGATCGATCAATGAATCTTAACTGAATCTGACCTTATTCTAATCCTTCTTATTCCCGCTCCAGATCAAACGCCTGCCATATCTGCGACTGAAGCTCATCCGCGTCCACATCCGGCGCGAGTACCCCCAGCTCTTTATACTCAATGACTGCGTCCTCCAGCGACTTTGCCGCCAGCTCGTTTCCTACTCCCCATGTGTAGTAGTTCATCAGCTTGAGCGCGTAGTCGATCGTGCCGGAGATATGTCCGTTGTCCAGCAGGATTTGCGCGGCCTCTTCCTTATTCGCCTGGCTCTCGCCTATCCACAGCGCGGCTTTGTATACGGCGCGAGCGATCTTCTCGCTGGTTATCGGGTTTGCGCGCAGGAAATCACCCTGGATGCCCATCACGCAGCAGCTTTCAGCGATGAAGTCGGGATCCGTGCTGAGCGAGTGGATACGCTTAACTAAGCCCTCGTCTACCCAGCCTTGCGCCAGTTGATCGGATAGGACGGCTATATCGACATCCTTGTTCTGCAGCGCGAGCAGCAAATTGGCCGCGTCGAACGCCTTCCAATTAAAGTCCACGGCTTTCAAGTCCGCGTTCTCATGCGCAACAAACCGATACGCGATATTGTGGTACGTACCGCCGATAGCGCCCGCTATGCCCACGTTCGTGATGTTCTTCTCCTTCGCGTCTGCGAAGCTTGAGATATCCGCGTCAGCCAGCGTGATAACGCTAGCGCAGCCCGTGTGCAATCCAACGGTGAACACAATGTCAACGCCGTTCGTGACGGCCTTCAGCCATTCGGCGATCATGCCTGCGGAGGTGTCGATCTTGCCTCCTACGAGGGCGTCGCGAGCTGAATCTCCTCCGCGAGTAAGGGCGGTATTCAGTCCTTCAGCCGCGAAGAAACCCTTCTCTTGCGCTATCGGTATCGCGGCCTGGCATAGCCCGCCGTCGTAGCCGATTCTGATCAGCTCACCGAACGCGTCTTCCGTCTCGAACTGCGCCTGATAATCCTCATCGCTTAGGTGAGAGAATCCGGTCTCCAGCGTGCCCGTGTCCGCCAGAGCGAGCGGCGCGGTCATCGCTATGACGATGATCAGCGCAAGAAGCGCGGCGATGCGTTTGGATGTAAACATAGTTGGTCTCCTTTCGGCTCACCTTTAGTCGCATAGGCCACTATCGGCAGGGTTATTTCCTATTTTTCAAATAGGATTAAGCTAATACATTATATGAGCGTCCCTCGAAAATGTCAACCTGATTTGCAAAAATCCTATATGAAAAATCTGCAAGCGGAAAGGAAACGTCGGTGTGACGATAGGGGAAACCCCCTCTGTCGCTGCGGCGACGCGGCGCATCCGCGCCTTCGGGAAGGGGTCTGACGACCCCCTCCCGCCCCCCCCCCAGGGCTTGGGACGAACCCCCTCTGTCGCTGCGGAGAGCGGAAAGAATCCCTTCGGGATTCTGCGGATACGCGCCCGCTTCGCGCTGCGCGCCGCAACATCTCCCCCTAGGGGGGCGATGAGGGTTGTCGGTTACGTTACGAGATAGAGTATCGGAGCACA
>JAISBH010000252.1 GCA_031266295.1 Oscillospiraceae bacterium
ATTGAGACATAACAGAACACGTGGCGCGCGATCCGCCAAGCCTCTGACGACAGTATGAACCCGGTTATAGACGCGGAATCATTCGCGCGGCTCTCCGGGGTGGTCATCTCGGCGATGCAGTGGTGCAGCGCGGCGTGATTCATGTCAAGCGGCGGGGATCACTACGCGCGGCACTCGCGGCGACACGGCGCAGAACACCTCGTGGCTGATCGTGCCCGCCCATCCGGCCAGCTCGTCCACCGTAATCGCGCCTTCGCCTTGCGAACCCAACAGCACTACCTCGTCGCCGACCGACACGCTGGGGATTCCGGTCACGTTGGCCATGCATTGATCCATGCACACGCGGCCTATTATTGGAGCCTTTACACCGCAAACGAGCACGAAACCCTTGTTGGACAAAGCGCGGTGATACCCGTCAGCGTAGCCGACGGGGAACGTCATAACGCGCGTCTCGCGCGCGCAGGTGAACGAGCGACTGTAGCCCACACAGGATTCGGCGGGAATATCGTGTATGTTGGTAGCTTGAGTAACCCAGCGCATGGCGGGGCGCACAGGAACGTTGGTCGGCGACGGAGGCGCGCCGTACAGCGCAATACCCAACCGCGACATATCTAGCCGCGACTGCGGCCATGCCAGATACCCCGCGCTGTTTGCGGCGTGGGCCACTATCGGGCCGAAGCGCTCCTTCATAAAGAGGACCGCGCTCATGAACGCGGCGATCTGCGCGCGCGTGTAGTCCATGTCGTCCGGGTCCAGCGAGTCTGACGCGGCAAGATGCGTGAACATCCCCGTTACGCGGACACGATCCGCCGCGTCCACGGCGTCTGCCAGCGCGTCGAGGCTCTTGCCGCGCGCGCCGATACGATTCATGCCGGTATCCACCTTCAGATGCACGAATGCGGTCGAATCCATCCGCGAGGCGGCCTTGTCCAGCATCGCTGCGTGCTCGGGCAGGAATACCGTCTGAGTCAAGCGGTGCGCGATTACCTCGTCCAGCGCGGCGGGATCGGGCGCGCCCAGTATCAATAACGGAGCGGATATTCCCGCCTGGCGTAGTCTCACGCCCTCCTCGACGATGGCGACGCCAAGCGCCGTGCAGCCATTGGCCAGCGCCGTGCGCGCGACGTCAACGTCGCCGTGGCCGTAAGCGTTCGCCTTAACGACCGCCATCAGCGGGTTCGACGGGTCGACGGCGCGCAGCGCGCGGACGTTGTGGGCGATCGCGTTCAGGTTGATGATCAAACGCGTGTTGCGCATTGGTTACAGACTGTCCAACCGGACAGAATCAATCAGAATGACGCCGCTATCTTCGAGCGCCATGACCGCGCCTGAGACGTCCTCGACGCGGAACACGAGCGCCGCGCCGTTTCCGCCGTCCGAATTGATCGACCGGGCGAACGAGTAGCAGTATTCGAGGCTGATGCTCTTTGCGCGGAGCGCTTCCAGCACTACGGCTAGCCCGCCGGGCTGGTCGGGTACCAGCGCGGCCAGCACCTCTGTTATACGCGCGGTGAAGCCCGCTTCGGACAGAGCCTTTACGGCCTCATCAGGCCGCTTGACCAAGCAGCGCAGTATGCCGAACCTCTCCGTGTCCGCCAGCGTCAGCGCGAGCAGGTCGAACCCCTTGTCCGCCAGCAGACGCGTGACCTTAGCCAGCGTCCCTGGCGAATTCTCTATAAACACCGATACCTGTTTTATCGTCATAAGCCCTCCTGTCGATAACCGCCGTCATTCGTGTCGGATTGCGGCGGAATCCGCGTACGGTTTACTGGGACATATTAACATAGGCAGAGCGTCTTTGCAAGATTTCGCGGGGGATGCGCGTTTATATGTTGCTTAGGGTTTTGTTGATCGGACTTTTGGATGAATCGGGGAGTGATCGGTATGCCGCTGTTGAAATTCCGATGCGGTAAATGCGAGGCTGTGTTTGACGAATTGGTGAGTGCATCGCGCCTTGATAGGCTGACCGCGGTGAAGTGCCCCAAGTGCGGCGGCGATACCGAACGCGCGTACGAGGGACGCTGTCTGTTTGGCATGGCCGGATCGGACGCTGGGCGCGGGGGATGCGACGGCAGCTGCGCTGGCTGCGCGGGATGCGGAGGCGGTCGTGATGACTGACGAAATAGCCTGCGGGCGCTGGATCATTGAGGGCGGTAGACCGCTGCTGGGCGAGGTGGAGATAGGCGGCGGCAAGAACCCCGCCGTGGCAGTCATCGCGGCGTCGTTGCTGTGCGACGAGCCGGTGACGATCGAGAACCTGCCATACATCGAAGACGTACGCGTGATGATCGAGCTGCTTGAATGTCTTGGCGCGAAGATTTCCCGCAACGGTCGTGTGTTGTGCGTTGATCCGCGTACAGTCAATCGTGTCGCGCCAAGGTATGACCTGGCGCACGCGCTGAGGGCGTCCAGCTACCTGCTGGGTGCGCTGCTGGGGCGCTGGGGTCAGGCGGAAGCGCCGTATCCGGGCGGATGCGATATCGGCGAGCGCGCGCTCGATCAGCACATAAAGGGGATGCGGGCGTTGGGCGCGGCGGTCACGGATCAGTACGGCGTGATCCGCGCGAAAGTCGGGCGTGGCGGTAAGCTCGTCGGCTCGGAGATTTATCTGGACATGGTGACTGTCGGCGGCACGATCAACCTGCTGCTGGCCGCGTGCCGCGCGAAGGGACAGACCATACTGTTCAACGCGGCCAAGGAACCGCACGTGGTCGAGGTCGCTAACTTCCTGAACAGTATGGGCGCGCGAATAAAGGGCGCGGGCACCGATGTGATACGTGTAAACGGTGTGGAAAAGCTGCACGGCTCAACCTACGCAATCATACCCGATCAGATTGAGACAGGCACGATGATGATAGCGGCGGCGGCCACGAATGGCGATGTCACGATACGCGGCTGCATCCCAACCCACATGGAGGCGCTGTCGGCCAAGTTGCTGGAGATGGGGGTGCGCGTTGACGAACGCGACGACGTGATCCGCGTCCGCTCGACGGGTATACGCCGCGCGCTGACGCTCAAAACTCAGGTGTATCCCGGTTTCCCCACCGACCTGCAGCAGCCGATGACCGCGATGCTAAGCACGGCGCGCGGCGTAAGTCTGATCACGGAGACTATATTCGAGTCGCGATTCAAGCACCTGCGCGAACTGGCGCGAATGGGCGCGCGCACTCAGGTGATGGATAGGGTAGCTGTGATCGAAGGCGTGCCCGAATTGACTGGCGCGACACTGTCCGCGACTGACTTGCGCGCGGGCGCCGCGCTGGTTGTTGCTGGACTGATGGCGCGCGGTTCGACTGATATCCTCAATCCGCACTACATCGACCGCGGTTACGAGCGTTTCGCCGACAAGCTTAACTCGCTGGGCGCGCGCATCGTCAGAGAAGATCAAGCGGAATCCGGGACAAGCGCCAGAACCGGCGCGTAGGAGGATTTTCATAATGGCTGTATACGAAACCGCACGGTTCGAGGATCGTGCGGAAATACTTGATTTCGCGAACCTGGTATTCAGTATGGCGCACGTGCCGCACGATTTCGCCAGGATGCTGCCGAAGGTGTATGGCGAAAATGCGCCGCTGTTCAGGCCTGATATGCACTTTGTCTCGCGCGAGGACGGACATATCCGCGCCATGGTCGCTATGCTGCCTGTTCCGATAAAGGTGGCGGGACGCGCGTTCACGATCGGATATATCGGCACGGTCAGTTCGCATCCGTATTACCGGGGGCATGGCGGGATGAAGGCGCTGATGAACATGGCTATTGATACGGCGCGGCGGGAAGGGTACGCCTGTCTCGCGCTGGGCGGTCGGCGTCAGCGGTATGGGTATTTCGGTTTCACGCCCGCTGGGATGAAGGCGAGACATTCCGTCATTGGCGACAATATCAGGCACGCGCTGGGCGGCGTCGATGCGTCTGGGATATCGTTCAAAACGATAATCGATAACGATGATCCGCTGATTGACGGGATGTTCGGGTTGTATGATAGGCAGGCCGTAACAGGATCACGGTCGAAGGAGAATTTCCTGATCATATGCCAGTCGTGGGGTGCGGAGTTGGCCGCGGTGATGGACGGCGGCGAGTGCGTCGGCTATGCCGTCGCGAGGAATGACGGTGTGTCTGAACTCGTGTTGATTGATCCTGTCCGGTATGCGAAGCCGTTTATTAAGGCGTGGCATAGCGTGAAGGGCGATTTTAAATTGGAGATCCCTGTTTATGACGCTGCGCTGCAACGTGAGGTCGTCGGCTTCTGCGAGAGGCTTGAACTGACGGACGAGATGAAACTCCATGTCATTGATTGGGAAACGACCGTAGGCGCGACGCTGGCGCTGAAGCGGCTTACCCATCCGATGCCCGACGGGCGATGGACGATCCAGGTTGAGAGCGATTCGCCGCTGACGCTAGAAGTCGCGGGGCGTGGCACATCCGTCGGGCGTGACAACCGCGATGCCGACGTGAACATGACGCGCACACAGGCTCAGACCGCGCTGTTCTCGCGCGAGTCGCTGCTGCTCCCGACCGTGAACGCGCCGCAGGGATGGTTTCCGCTTTCGTTTGGTATGCGCAACGCCGATGATTTTTAATCCTGCTGCCGACCCTTGTGAACCATGTACAACACGGCCAGCGCGCCTGTCGTGAGAATCCATGACGCTGGATACGACGTTAGTAAGCCCAGCAGCGAGGCACGTCCCTGTGGCACGAACAGCGCCCATGCGACGCGGAAACCGCACGTGCCCATCAGCGTGATAGCCATCTGCTTGAACGTCTCGCCCTTGCCGCGCAGCGCGCCCGACAGCACCTCCCCCAGCGCGTACATAACATAGAACGGCGCCATCAACCGCATGATGTCCGCGCACATGTCAAGAACAATACGGTCGTCGATTATCATCCTTCCTAGCGGTTTGGACCAGATGAACAGAACCGCGCTTATGGCGCCGATGACCAGCGTTGTCAATCCCAGACATATACGCGTACCGCGCTTGATACGGTCATACGCCTTCGCGCCATAGTTCTGCGCCGCGAACGTGGAGCTTGTACTGCTAAACGCGGCGGAGGCTACCCACACTATCATGTCCAGCTTGCCAGATAGGGCGTAGGCGGCGATGCTGTCTACGCCGTATGCGTTGATGCCGGACTGTACGACCATGTTGGATATAGGATACAGTATATTCTGTAGCGACATCGGAACGCCGATCCGCAGGATTTTCTTCAAGGTCGGCATGTGAAAGCGGACGCGCCTCAAGTCCAATTTGCACGGCATATTAACGCGCGTCAGATGACGGATAGTCAGCGCGGCGCTGGCGAATTGTGATACCACCGTCGCAGCCGCCGCACCCGTGACGCCCCACTTAAACACCACGACGAACAGCAGATCCAGCGCGACATTGGCGCAGTTGCATACAATAAGATAGAGCAGCGGCGTTCTGGAGTCGCCCACCGCACGCAGAATCCCCGCCGCGATGTTGTATACCAGCGATACCACAGTGCCGCCGAAACAGACGCGCACATACGCTAGCGTATCCGGAACGATCTCATCCGGCACGTTCAGCCAGCGCATTGAGGGAGCCGCTATTATTATCCCGATAACGGATAACGCCAGACCGCCGGCCACCGAGAACGCGACTGCGGTATGAACCGATTCATCCAAGGATTTCTGATCCTTCGCCCCGTAGAACTGCGATATGAGAATTGTCGCGGCCACTGACAAGCCTGTGAAGAAGCTGAGCGGGAACTTCGTAAGGTTGTATATGGCGTCGATCGAAGCCAGCGCGTCCTTGCCGATAAATTGCCCGACGATGACCGCGTCCGCCGTGGTATACAGTTGCTGGAATAGGCTGCCCAGGAATATCGGGAAGAAGAATGTCAGCATCTTCCTCCAAATAACGCCTTCAGTCATGTCCTGTGCTTTAGCGGAGAGTGTCAAATATATCCCCCCCTAATAACAACGCGGGACCCAGGGCACCCCCCTGCGCCCCGCTATGCGTATCCGCCCACGGTAATGCAGTTTTACGTGAGAGAGTCGGGTTTACTTGATCAGCGCACCCTCCAGGTCAGACAGCATTACATCCAGTGCGGTGATGCCGCCTTCGGCCGTGTACCAAACAGCGGGCGTGGCGAGATAGACGATTTGGTCGTTCTTGTATGCGTCTGTTTGCGTAACAAGCTCGTTCTCCATGATTTCACGCGCAAGTTTCGCGCCTTCCGCGTTGATCGCCGCGTCGCGATCCATGACGAAGATATAGTCGGGAGCCAGGCTGACGATCAGTTCGAACGAGCTTTCATTGCCGTGAGTGGATGTAACGTCCACGGCGGCCAGATTCTCAAAGCCCACCTCGACGCCAATGATCGAGCAGCGCCCGTCGTTACCCAGCACGTTGAAGCTGCCGGAAGTGCAAAGGCCCACCAGCGCGGTCTTGCCTTCCGCCAGGCCGGAGAGCGTGTCGATGCGCGCGTCGAAGCCCGCCAGCTGGTCGGCCACCAATTCAGTCACGCCGAATATTGAGGCGATTGCTTCGGCGTTCTTCCGCACGGACGCGACGAGACCGATCGTCGTATCCGTTGAGAGGTACACAACCGGCGCGATTTCACTGAGTGCGTCATACTGCGCGCTGAGCCGTCCGCCTATGAATATGAGATCCGGCTCGCTGGACATAACGGCTTCTAGATCGGCCTCCTTGATCGTGCCTAGATTAATGATCGTCTCGTCGGTGACATACTTCTGCAGGTAATCGATGGACGAGCCTTTCGACACGCCGACGACCCGGTCGCCCAGACCAAACGCGTCAAGCATATCCAGCGCGGCGAGATCCATCACCGCGATTCTTTGCGGATTATATGGGACGGACAATTCAACCTGTTCCCTGGCGCCATTGTTAGAAGTAATGGTGACGATATCGGACGGCGCCCCGGCGTACGCCACAGCGGCGGCGCATATCGCAAGCGCGCAAAGAATCGCAATAAAACCAACCTTTTTCATGTTCACCCTCCGTTTTAATGTAAATTTAGGCTATGTCGATACTAATCTGGCATTACAGGCCCTAATAGTAGATTGACAGAGGTTTGCCATTAACCTCGATCATCTCGAAATCAACCCCGTATATGGCGGACAGCGTCGCCGGGTTCATCACCTCCTTTACACTGCCGAAGGCGGCGATTTTTCCATCCACAAACGCGCAGATGACGTCAGAGTAGAAGGCGGCGTAGTTGATCTCGTGCAATACGAGTATCACCGTCTTACCCAATTCGTCGCACAGGCGGCGAATGATCTTCATCATGTTGCTTGCGTGGTAGATGTCTAGGTTGTTAGTCGGCTCGTCCAGCAGCACGTATTCCGTGTCCTGCGCGATCACCATGGCGATGTACGCGCGCTGCCGCTGGCCGCCGGATAACTCGTCGATGAAGCTATCCGCGAGATCGGTCAGCTCCATATATTCAATAGCTTGGCGCACCGCTTGATTATCCTGTTCGGTCAGATGGCTGCCGCTGTACGGGAAGCGTCCGAACGCGACCAGTTCCCACACGGTCAGCTTCATCTGGATGTTATTCGTTTGGGTCAGTATGGCCAGGCGTTTGGCTAGTTCGCCGCTCTTCCACTTGGCCACGTCCTTTCCCTCGAACTCCGTGGTTCCGCCGTCGCGCATGATCAGCCTGGACATCATTCCTATCACCGTCGATTTACCCGCGCCGTTCGGCCCGATGAACGACACGACCCTACCCTTGGGTATCTCAAAGCTGATATGATCGACGACGATCTTGCCGTCATATGTCTTGGTCAGCGCGTCAGAGCGCATGTCACGCCGCCTTTCTGCGCATTAACAGGAACAGGAAGTATACGCCGCCGCTCACTGTGACAAACACGCTCACCGGTACGCTATATACAAACACATGCTCAACGACGGCTTGCCCCGCCACCAGCGCGATCATCCCAAACAGCGCGGAGCCCGCGATCAGGTAAGTGTGCTTGTATGTCTTGAACAGCTGGCGCGACAGGTTCGCGATAATCAGTCCCAGGAACGAGATCGGCCCGACTAGCGCGGTAGCGATAGTGATGAAGATCGTGACGCCCAGCAGCAGGCGGCGTATCGTTCTGTCATAGTCGACGCCAAGATTTATCGCCTGCGTCTTACCCAGCGTTATAACGTTCAGCAGCGCGAGTTCTTTCCTCAGCGCGAATATCACGGCCGCCATCAGTGCCAGCGCGAACGTGATGATATCCGCGTTAACCTTGCTGAAGCTGGCCACAAGCGTTACAAGCAGCGCGTCATATTCGTTCGGATCCATTACACGGGTCATCGTGGACTGCATACTGCCGAAGAAGTTCGCCAGCACCGTGCCGACAAGCAGCACATACAGCACATTGTACTTGGTTTTCTTGAATAGCCATCCATATATGATCATCGACGCGAACGACATCACGACCAGATCGATAGCGAACGATACGTTGCGATTGGCGAACGCAACGCTGCCCGTGTTGAAGAAGAACACGATCATCGTGTGCACCATGGTGTACAGCGAGTTCATGCCCAGCAGGCAAGGTGTCACGATATTGTTGTTGATGACGGTTTGGAATACGACGGTCGCCCCGCCTATGGCGAATGCCGTTATCAGTATGGTTATCAGCTTCGGCGCGCGCAGTTTGAATGCGTACGCCGCGAATTTGGGGTTGACTGAAACCAGCATGTAGGCTGCGGCGGCTATCAACGCGAGCAGCGACATGACGACGATCTTGCGCGCGCTGCCCCTGTCGATGGAGCCACTAATGAAACTGCTTGCCGAAGAAGAGCCTTTAGACTTGCCGCGCCGCCGGGCGGCCTGAATCCCTTGTCTATGACTCTCCGCTTTGCTGGCCGTCATTGGATGCCTCCTATCGCTCGCGAAGTCTTGACGCGTCCGAGTGAGATATGTTTTCTTCCGTGATTTAGGCGGCGTATCAGTATAGCCACGAACAGCACGCTTCCAAGGATGCCGATGATCAGCTCAATAGGCAGTTCATACGGCGCGATAACGACGCGGCCTATCAGGTCGCATACAAGCACGAATATCGCGCCTGACAGCGCGGCGTCGATCAGCGAGCCGCGTATCTTATCGCCCTTGAACATCGAGACTATATTGGGGACGATCAGCCCGATATAGGAGACGCTTCCGACCACCACGACGACGCTCGCGGTAATAGCCGCCGCGATGGTCAATCCGCCGAACAGCACGGCGGTGTAGTTAACGCCCAGATTCTTGGAGAA
>JAISBH010000257.1 GCA_031266295.1 Oscillospiraceae bacterium
GGGGGGTAAAACGGGGGTTTCGGGACTCTGTCCCGGACCCTGCGAAGGGCTATCCGCCCTTTCGAATCCTGACCAGGCTTCGCCTGGACCATCGTGATACACATTCTACCGGCTTCGGACTGCTGGTTGTACCTGGATAGTCTATCTCGTAGCGCAACCCGTCCCCCGTTGCTTGCGAACCACATCGTAACCGACAACCCTCATCGCCCCCCTAGGGGGAGATGCCGCCGCAGCGGCAGAGGGGGTTCCCCGGGGGAGGTCGGGAGGGGGATCGCAATTGAGCGTAGCGAGGGCGCGCAGCGCACCTCACGAAGGCGCGGATGCGCCGCGCCGCCGCTATTGCATCCCAGGCTGCATAGTTGTATAATATTCGTATAAGACAGGTACGAGCCACCCGCCGTACCCGAGAGGGTGATAACGCTGCGGTCGGACGCCGAATCCCATATGACGCTGAACATATTAACTGAATTGGCGCGCCTGTATCCGCACCCGCGTTCGGAGCTGGATTTCGGCAGCCCATTCGAGTTGCTTATTGCGACTATGCTCGCGGCGCAGTGCACCGACAGGCAGGTCAACCGCGTGACCCCCGCACTGTTCGCCGCGTTCCCCGATCCCGCCTCCATCGCCGCTCAGGCGCCCGAGACGATCGAACCGTATATCCACGCCTGCGGGTTTTATCATACAAAGGCGCGCAATATCGTCAAAGCGTGCCGCGTCATAACCGAACAATACGGCGGCGAGGTGCCGCGCGATATGGACGCGCTGACCGCGCTGCCCGGCGTGGGCCGCAAGACGGCCAACGTGGTGACGTCCAACGCCTTCGGCGCAGACGCCATCGCCGTGGATACCCATGTTCTGCGCGTATCCAACCGCTTGGGCCTGGCGCACGCCAAAACCCCCGAGCAGACTGAACGACAACTGATGCTCGCGATACCAAAACGCGATTGGTCGGACGCGCATCACTGGCTAATATTTCATGGCCGCAGGGTGTGTCATGCGCGCAAGCCAGAATGCGATAATTGCACATTAGCCGAATATTGCAAGGCGCGGCTGGCCGAATCCGCCAACCTTGAAGTAGTATAATAATGATACTCGATACAATAGATTCACCCGCCGAGCTGCGCGCGCTTACATTACGGGAGCGTCTCGCGTTGGCCGACGAATTGCGTTCGGTTATCATTACGACTGTGAAGCGTCAGGGTGGTCATCTGGCCAGCAACTTAGGCGCAGTCGAACTGACCATCGCGCTGCATACCGCAATGAACCTGCCCGTCGACAAGCTTATATTCGACGTCGGTCATCAGGCTTACACGCATAAGTTATTAACCGGACGGCGGAGCGGGTTTGAACTGTTGCGGCAGGACGGCGGAGTCAGCGGGTTCCCTCGGCGTGACGAAAGCAAGTACGATCCCTTTGGCGCGGGACACTCCTCTACTGCCGTATCGGCGGCGCTGGGCTTCGCGCGCGCGCGCGATCTGACTGGCGGCAAGCATAGGGTTGTCGCCGTGGTAGGCGACGGCGCGTTAACCGGTGGGCTTACTTACGAGGCGCTGAACGACGCGGGTAAGCTTCGCGGTCAATTACTGGTCGTGCTGAACGACAACGAGATGTCGATATCGCATAACACGGGCGCTCTGAACGAGCATCTGACCCGTCTTCGGGCCAGTGGCCGCTGGGTTGGCGCGAAGCGTGCGTTGAAACATCAGCTGGACTCGATACCACTGATAGGCCCTCCAACGGCGGCGGCTCTTGAGTGGATCAAGACTCTCGTACGCCGGATAATGGTGGACGGCGAGTTCTTCGAGTCGCTGGGGTTCAGGTATTTAGGCCCTGTCGACGGCCACGACCTGGGGGCGCTAACCGACATTATCGGCAAGGCGTTGATGACCAACCAGCCCACCGTGCTGCACGCGGTCACGCGTAAAGGCAAGGGTTCGCCCGAGGCGGAGGCCGCGCCCGAGAAATACCACGGCGTATCGCGGCAATCGTCCCAAGCCGCAAACCAGTCGCTTTCGCATACCAGGCTGACGCCGGACGTAAGAGCGCTCGCGCCGGGCGCGGCGTCGCCGGAGGAAGGCAGCTGCGCGCGGGTCGTCGGCGACACGCTCGCCGATATCGCGGACTCGGATCCCGCCCTCGTCGCGATCACCGCCGCCATGCCCTCGGGCACGGGGTTGGATCGATTCCAGCGCAGGCATCCGGATCGACTCTTTGATGTCGCGATAGCGGAGGCGCACGCCGTGACGCTCGCGGCGGGCATGGCCGCAGGCCGCCTGAAGCCCGTCGTCGCGGTATACTCGACGTTTATTCAGCGCGCGGTCGATTCGATCATCCACGACGTGTGCCTGCAAAATCTGCCCGTGACGCTGCTCATCGACCATACGGGATTCGTCGCGGGCGACGGCTCGACCCATCAGGGCGTATTCGACCTGAACATACTGCGCGCCGTGCCCAACCTGACCATATGGACGCCATCCGGGCTGGACGAACTGCGCGACATGCTGCGCGAGGGCGTCCGCGCGGCGCGTGGCCCGCTGATGATCCGATATCCAAAGTCGCTGCCGCTGCACGCGAGCGGTTTGTTCACGGCTCTGCCGCCCGGCGCGCGCTGGCGTATTGAAAAGCCGGAAGCGCGGATTGAGAATCCTGAGGCTCGTGTCGCGTTCCTGACGTTCGGCGCGTCGGTATGTCCGGCGCGGAGGGCCGCCGCTCTGCTGGCTGAATCGCGCGTCACCGCGTTCGTTGTGCGCGTGTCGTCCGTCAAACCACTCGACGATGACGCGCTGCGCGCGCTTACCGCCTCCAGCGTGAGGCTCGTCACGATTGAGGAAGGCCAGCGCGCGGGCGGGTTGGGCGGAGCAGTCGCCGAATGGTGCCAAGATAACGGCAAGCCCGCGCCGATGCTGCGTCTGGGGGTGGACGATCGCTTCCCGGAGGGTTACTCGCTGGATACGCTGCGTCGGGGTTTGACGGACGTGGATATCGCGCGTATAACGCTGGAGGCGCTCGCGCGTTCGTCTAACTTCATCGTCACGACGGAACCGAAGGGGCGCGATATGAAAGGCGCGATGTGAAAACGCCGGCTGAACGCGCCGATGTCGCGTTAACGTCGGCTGGTCTGGCCGACAGCCGCGAGAAGGCGCAAGCCTTGATTCTCTCCGGCGGCGTGTTCCTTGACGGACGCAGGATCAACAAACCATCCGAGCGAGTCGGCGATCCCTCGCGGCTGACGGTGGCCGTGCCGCCGCCGTATGTCAGCCGGGGCGGGATCAAGCTGGCCGCCGCGCTGGACTCGTTCCATGTGGATCCCGTCGGACTGGTCTGCATTGACGTTGGCGCTTCGACGGGCGGCTTCACGGACGTGTTGCTGCAGCGTGGCGCGGCGAAGGTTTACGCGGTCGACGTGGGTTATGGACAGCTGGCGGATAAGATCCGCCACGATCCGCACGTCGTCGTGATGGAGCGCGTGAACGCGCGGCTGCTGAAGCCGGATATGTTCGATCCGCGTCCGGTATTGGCCGTGATGGACGTGTCGTTCATATCGATCCGCTTGATATTGCCCGCGCTTCGAGATGTGACAGGCGAATCGGGACGCGTCGTGACCTTGATCAAGCCGCAATTCGAGGCGGGGCGCGGCAAGGTAGGCAAGGGCGGCATAGTGCGGAACGCTGCCGTTCACGCGGAAGTGTTAAGAGAGATAAGCGCGTTCGCTGCCGGTCATGGCTGGGTTTCAGGCGGGATAATCGAATCGCCGATACGGGGTCAGACCGGGAATCTGGAGTTCCTAATGGATATTAAATTCTCATGATAACAACGCTGGGGCTGTTGGTCAACCCGCATCGGGTGCTGGATCTGGAGGCGCTGCTGAGGCGGATCGTGCGTTTGTGCGCCGATCGCGATATCCGCGCAGTCGCGTCGCTGGACGCGCTGCCCGCCGTGCCCTGGATCGACGCCGCGACATTGAACGACGTGCTCGCTCAATCCGACGCGCTGATGGTCATAGGCGGCGACGGCACAATACTACACGCAGCCGCCCACGCCGCGCGCGCCGGACTGCCGATATTGGGGCTGCACGCCGGGCGCAAGGGGTTCCTCTCCGAGACAACGCCCGCGACGCTGGAATCCGCGCTGGACGCGCTGTGTTCGGGCGATTATCAAATAGAGGAACGCATGATGCTGGCGGCGTCGCTGTACGCGTCGCGAGAAGAACCGACGCCGTCCGGGGACGGCGCCGCCCACCAAGACGCGGCGAGAGAAGATCCGATGCTCGCACTGAACGACGTGGTTATCACGCGCGGCAGCTATGGCCGTATGATTCGCGTGTCGGTCGGTATGAACGGCACGCATGTGGGCGGCTATCATGGCGACGGACTGATCGTCTCCAGCCCGACCGGCTCGACGGGCTATTCATTATCCACAGGCGGGCCGATTGTCAGTCCCGCGCTGCCGTGCATGTTGCTCTCGCCGATCTGCCCCCACTCGCTGCAGTCGCGCCAGATCATCGTGCCTGATACGGCCGAGATCACGCTGGACGCCGAGTGTCCGTACGAAGGCGGCGGTATGCTGCTGACCGTGGACGGGCGCGAACCACTGACCTTGGGTCGCCGCGCTTGCGTCACGGTTCGGCGGGCAGATATGTGTCTACGGTTCATCCGAATGAAGCCGTTCCCGTTCTTCGAGCGGCTGCGCACGACACTGTCGCAATGGAACGTATAGACGCCGTACACAACTAACGATAGTGGA
Organism: Oscillospiraceae bacterium; assembly: GCA_031266295.1. Lineage (GTDB taxonomy): Bacteria > Bacillota > Clostridia > Christensenellales > Aristaeellaceae > BNUH01. Next base: position 4,744 of record JAISBH010000257.1, read on the forward strand.
CGGTAACTGCGGAGGATGTGCTATGGCGAGAAAAAGAATGCGCCAGAACGCGATTATGGAGATAATCACGGGCGAGATCATCGACACGCAAGAGCTGATGACATCGCGGCTGATTGAGCGCGGATTCCGCGCGACACAGGCGACGGTATCGCGCGACATCAAGGATATGCGGCTGGTCAAGACGCCGCTGGAGACCGGAGGATCGTGCTACTCAGCGCCGCCCGACCCATCTGCGGCGAACATGCTGCCCGTCGGCGTGTCCAAGCGTATGCGTCGCATATTCGCGCACAGTGTGTTATCGTATACCCAGGCGCAGAATCTGGTCGTGGTTAAGACGATGCCCGGCGCGGCTCAGACGGCTTGCGAGGCCATTGATACACTGGGCATGCCCGAGGTGGCCGGCACTCTAGGCGGCGACAACACGTTCATCATTATCGCTAAGGACAGCGCGGACGTGCCCGCTATACTGGATCGGCTGCGGCTTATGCGCGAGGAGGAAAACGCCGAGCCACCCGGCCAGACGAAGCTTGCGAGCGCAGGCGAAGCGGACTGGGGCGGATAAGAGTGGTTGGGAACGGGTGAGAGCGGGTGAATAAGAAATGCTGCGTGAAATCACGATACGTCGGATCGCGCTGATAGACGAGCTGACGATCGAGTGGCGCGGCGGTTTTCAAGTAATAACGGGCGAAACGGGCGCAGGCAAATCCATCGTGGTCGGCGCGCTGGCTTTTCTATTGGGTGAACCTACCGGACGCGATATGCTGCAAACGGGTGCGGCGCGCGGCGGCGTTCAGGCCGTGTTCGATGTGAGCGGCCTGAATGCCGTGCGCGCCGCGCTGGCCGAACGCGATCTAGAGATAGACGACAATCTGCTGACGCTTTCGCGCGAGATGTTCGCGAACGGACGCACGGTGTGCCGCGCGGCGGGTGAGCCGCTGCCGCTGGCCGCGTTCAGACGTATCACGGCTATGCTAGTGGATCTGCACGGCCAGCACGCGCATCAAGTGCTGCTCGATCCGAAGAGCCACCTGGCGTTCCTGGACGCGTTCGGGGACGCGCCGCACAAGGCTAGTCTCGATCGGCTGCGCCATCTGTGCCGCGCGTGGCGTGAAGCGAAGCGCGACCTCGACCGCTTGTTGACCGACGCGCAGGAACGCGCGCGGCGGCTCGACATGCTGCGATTCCAGCTCGATGAATTGACTGACGCGAAACTGTCGCCCGACGAGGAAAAGACGCTGGAAGAGGAGCGCACGCGCGCTCGGCACGCCGAGAAGATTCACGGCGCAATGATGAAAGCGGATACGCTGCTGTCCGGCGGCGAACGCTCAAGCGGATCGATCGCGCCGCTGAAGCAAGCGATTGCGCTGCTCGGCGGGATAGCGTCGTATGATCCTCGCGCGGCTTCGCTGGCCGAACGGCTGGAATCGCTGGGCTACGAACTGGATGACGCGGCAGGGGAACTCTCCCGTCTGGCCGACGACGACACGATCGACCCCAAACGTATCGACCGCGTCGAATCCCGCCTGGATCTACTGCACCGCCTGATGCGCAAGTACGGCGCGTCAACGCGCGAGATGATCGAGTACCGCGCCCGCGTTTCCTCCGAACTGGAGGAAACGCTGGACACGGACGCGCGCGCCGAGCGTTTTAGAGATGAGCTGGGCAAGCGCGAGCGGGATTATCTGGAGCTAGCGAGCAAGGTCTCGGCGGCGCGGCGCGCGCTCAGCCAATCGTTCTCGGAGCGGATGACTGCTGAACTGGCGCAGCTGGGCATGGAGCGGGCGCGGTTTGAGGTGGGGTTCGAACCCGACGCGAACGCCGGATATCGGGAGGATGGGGTTGATCGCGCGCAGTTCTGCATATCGGCCAACGCGGGCGAACCGTTGAAACCGCTGTCAGGCGTGGCCTCGGGCGGCGAGCTGTCGCGGATCATGCTGGCTATCAAGTCGATAGCGGCGGATCATTCCGGCGTGCCTGTGGTCATATTCGACGAGATCGACACGGGGATCAGCGGACGGATGGCGCAGGCGGTGGCCGAGAAGATGGCGGCTATCGCGCGGCATTGCCAGGTGATATGCGTGACTCACTTGCCTCAGATAGCGGCGATGTCCGACGGCGCGTATCGCGTCGCGAAAGTCACTGATACCGTCGACGGCGAGGAACGCACGCGTTCGACTCTGGAGCGGCTGGACGAAACGGAACGCGTTGCGGAACTGGCGAGGATGTTGGGCGGCGCCGATCCGGAGAGCGAGAAAAGCCGCCGCTACGCCAAGACCATGATCAACGATGCGGCGGCGCTGAAGAGGCAAGGAAACGCCGTGGTTAACCAGTCCGCGAAAGCGGGATGATGTTTGCGGTTTTTACGGTCTTTGCGCCTGAATAGCGTAGGCGGGGTTAATACCACGCCTATACACGCTATGGTGTAAGGGTGTATTATATGTGTGGCTCAGCATTGTATGGCTCAGCGTCAGCGTAGAGTAACCTTTACGCATTTTTATGTACCTTTTGCGTAACACTCGGCTATCCGCTGCGGCGGGCCGCTGTCCGGTTTTCGAACCGGATGCGCTTTAAGTTACTGGCGCCCCGCCACTATGGCGTGAGTTGTCAACTTCTTCATGCATTATTACTGGCGGGGCGCAGGATTGGAACGGGGGAACGGGGAACGCCCCCCTTCCCCCCGATGGGGGGTACGACGGGGTTTGCGGGACTCTGTCCCGAGGCAGATTGTCAAGTCAAGTGCAACACATGGAGAAGAAGGCTTCTCTAGGAGAGAGCCAGCCCAAGCACTTGCGGGGACGGTCGTTCAAAAGATCAACGACATGATCCAAGTCGCTGT
>JAISBH010000275.1 GCA_031266295.1 Oscillospiraceae bacterium
GCAGCGACAGAGGGGGTTCCGCGTCGCCCCCTTACCCTATCGGCTCCTCGGTGTGCACGTAAATCCCCTTGAGCTTACTCTTGTACACCTCGGCAATGCCTACGTTGCGATACCCGAACTTCCACGCGTCGGCGTTCTGGTTCTGCTCGGGCGTGATAACCTTCGGCGCGATGTGCTTCTGGTACTGGATTACGGCAGGCTTATGGATCGCAATGAAGTGGATCGTTTCGCCGTCCGCCGTAAATCCGTTGCTCGTGAGCGTTACTTCCGTGTTCATCCGCCCGCTGGGCACCTGGATGATCGCGGCGAACCTGTCCAGCACGGCTCGGCTGGACGTGGTATCCATGTCCTGTATCGCGCCGTACAGGCTCGGCAGGATGAACAGGTACCGCTCTGTAGCGGGCGCCTCCGCGTCGTCCATCGCGTTCGCTGCAGCACGCAGCGCGCCCACCACGTCCTCGCCCGTCATAAGGGAGGCGGCTTCCACGGTTACGCCTGTATAACCGGCATACGCACTCAGCCGGAACGCGTCCAGTTCAGGCACGACCTTCGTGCGGATGAACTCGCCCGCCAGCCTACCGAACGCTATGCCCGCCGTTTCCGCGTCGTCCAGGCTGTCGACCTGGAACATCCGCCCCCGGTCATAGTTGCATACCTTGGTCTCGTGCGTAATCGTCACGTCACCCGCCGCGTAACCGTTGTTGCGGTCATAGTTGGCCAGGCCGCTCATGTCCATGATCGGTATGACCAGCTCGTTCGCCTGCATACCCTCGCGCGCCAGTTCCGGCGCTCCGTCCAGCACGCCCGTTAGACTCGATAGTTTATACACCTCGTCCAGTATCGGCACGTACTTCTTGAATAACTCTATCGCGTTAGCCATTTTTCGCTCCTCGATTCTTTAGGTTTTCAGCCCCGCGGCCTTGCGAAACTCGCCCATCGGATCAATCTTCCCGACCGTGCCCGCCTTAGGCGCGCTCCCACGCAGCCGCTCTTTCACGCCGGCCTCCACGGACTCCCTGAACGCCGCCTCGACCTCGTCCATGCTCGCCTTGCACCTGTCCGCGTCGGTGTAATCCAGCGCGCCCAGCAGTTTCTGTGGCAGTCCGCGCTGCGTCAATTCCCCAGCCGCCTGCGCTTTCAACTCGCGCAGCGTCAGGTCTTTCAGCCGCTTCGTGTAGTCCGCCTCGCGCTGCTCCCGCTCATGCTCCGCGCGTTTCTCCGCGCTCATGTGCGCTAGCTTCTCCGCCTCAGTCCGCGCGGCTTCTATGCGGCTCGCCGCGTCGGTCTCCCAGTTAGCTTTCGTCGTCGACAGCGACTTGCTTATGCGTCGGTCATACTCCGCGCGATATTCCTTGTTCGCGTTTAGTAGCCCCTCGAAGTCTAGGCGCTGTGGTTCCCCGCCCGCCGCGTGCATGTCAGCGCCCATTGCGTTCAGAGTCGCGCCGATGGTTTCCTGGTTGTCTGGCATGTGGTTTTCTCCTTAACCGGCTCGTTCACGTCGCATCCGCTCCTTCGGGAAGGGGTTTCACAACCCCCTCCCGACCTCCCCCGGAGCTTGGTACGGAGGAGCGGATGCGACGCCGCCCAGGCCGTTATGTTTGTATCAAAAAACCGCTCTCCATCGCTGGAGAACGGTTTTATGCTTTTCCCTCGCGCTTAAAAATTCGTCCGAATCTCATCAAGATCCTCTAGCATTTCCCCGATAGGAACGCCGTCGATCATGAATCCGGCTAAAACCGCCGCGCCGCTAGGAAACGTCAGCGTTTCGCCAAGAGTCGGCCCCGTCTGCGACGCGGCGTATCCGTCGCCTGGATAGTTGTGCCCTATCCAATACTTGCGCTGCCCATAAGTTATTTCCGCGTCAACGCCTAGATCTATCTGACGCGCCAGCTCTTCAGCGTTCATGTTGTCTGACATTGCCGCCGTCCCCAATCTTTAATATATCCGAGTTACGCTCTATCTCCTCCAAGGTCAGCATACGCTGAGGCTTGCGATTCTTCTTATCTGGCGGCGCAAGCGGGTCATCGTACAGGAAATCATGCGCGTGCGCTCCGAACGGATGCAAGCGCGGCTGACCATGATCGCTCGTGTCAATATCCATTATAGCGCGACCTGATTCGTCGGTAAAGCGTCTCGTCTCTACTCCGTTTTCATTACCCCTGTCATATATCCAATTCGCCTTCAACCCGGTAAATCCTAGTTTCGTTTGCGAGGTTATTAGCTGCGGCGACTGAACTTTCGCTATATCCTCCGGAAACACATCCGGCTCAAACTCCGGAAACTCGTCCGGCTCGAACGGCGGAAAGGGATCCGACGCGGCTCGCGGCTGAACGCGGATGATCTCGGGCGGCGTCAGGTCTATAGCCTTCGACTCGACCATGCTCTTGACGTAGCGTTCCTTAGCCGCGTTAGTTGCGGCGCTCTTGGCGGCGGTCACGGGATTGAGGATCTTACGCAACGCGTCCGTTACGACGCTCCCAACGTCCGCCGAGATGGTCTTGGACTCGGCCAGCATCCGCGCCGCTTTCGCCGTCGGCGACCATGGTTTGCCCGTGAGCGCCTCGTACCACTGCGAATAGCGCGTGTCGCCCGGAACGTAGGTATACTCGCCCGCCTTATCCCTCGCAATGCGCTGCGCGAACGCCACAGCCTCGTCGTCGAATACCGGCACCGTCGTTGACCGGCAGTTGGGATGCATCGGCGGCAGGTTCACGCCCGCCTGCGCGTCCTTGACTAGCACTTCTTTTTCGTCCAACGCCTGGCATATCTCGCTGGTGCGATCGTCCAGCGTGGCCAGGAACATGTACTTCGTCACGCCTAGTTCCTTGTAGGATCGTATCTCCGCCTGGTTGGTTATGTAGGTCATTTCAGTGCGGACTAATCGCCGCGCATTTTCCAGCCCCGCGTGCATCTTGTTCTCGATACGGTGGGCTATTTCGTTCGCGCTAAGTCCCGTCATGATCCCCGCGCGGAGTTCCTCTTGCAAGGCCGCGTCCAGGCGATCCGCGCCGCGCCAAACGCGCTGGCTGTAGTTCATCCCGCTCCAGCGCGCGTTCATCGTCTCGTCAACCACCAGCGGGCTGACGCTTGTCCAGTCCATGACCACGCCCGCGCGCTCCAGCAGATCCGCAGCGCTGGAATCATACGTCTCCTCGAACCCCGTGCGCAGCGCGTCCCGCGTGACCTCTTGCTGCTTTCCGCCCAGTTCCGCCAGACGCTGGCTGACCGATACTCCCATGGCTTCCATCCGGCTCATCAGATACGCCTTGGGTCTGGCGGCGGCCTTCATCTCCAGCTGCTTACGCGCGGCGGACGGCGGCATGGATTCAATCCTGCGGATCAGCGCCCAGTACTCATCCGCGCCGATCGGAGTGGCCAGTTCCG